>SVRO01000032.1 GCA_015064795.1 Oscillospiraceae bacterium
GAAGCTCACGAGAAAATCAAATACCTTATTTCAGGGGGTAAGCCTTGAGAAAAATAAGTGAAAAATTTTCGAAAAAGTGCTGGACTTTTCACAAGGTTTTTGATATGTTGTGGTTAAGTCCTATTCGGTTGAATTTTCAAGAGCGACACCTCGCTCGAAAGGAGAAATAAGGATGATGAAAACAACCGAAATGAATAAAAACTTAATAACTGCTCTTTATTGCCGTTTGTCTCAAGAGGATGAACAGCAAGGCGAATCCAACAGCATTACCAATCAGAAATTGATATTGCAGAAGTACGCCGAGGAACACCGCTTCCCAAACATTCGCTTTTATATCGATGACGGATACTCGGGTGCGAACTTCAACCGCCCCGATTTCAAAAGACTCATGGCTGATGTGGAAAGCGGAAAGGTCGGAATCGTTATCGTGAAAGACCAATCCCGACTCGGCAGAGATTACTTGCAGACGGGAATGCTGATGGAGATAACCTTCCCACAATACGATGTGCGTTTCATTGCTGTGAACGATGGCGTGGACAGCATCAACGGTGTCAGCGATTTTTCAGGAATCAAGAATTATTTCAACGATTTCTATGCCCGTGACACAAGCAGAAAAATACGAGCCGTGCAACGAGCTAAGGGTGAACGAGGCGAAAGAGTCAGCACCGCAACGCCATACGGCTATATGCGGAATCCCGAAAACAAAAAGGAACTGATTCCCGATCCCGAAACAGCCCCTATCGTAAAACGGATATTCGAAATGTACGCAAGCGGTATAGGCATTGTGAAAATCTGCGATATCCTCGCCGCAGAAAAAATCGTATCCCCAAGTGTGTATATTTTCCAACGGACAGGCGGTAGGATCGGCAAACCCGATCTCACGCATCCGTATCGTTGGAGTCACACGGGAATCCGTAAGATACTCGCCAACCAAGAATATGTCGGAGATACTGTGAATTTTAAGACCTATACCAAGTCTAACAAGCTGAAGAAAAGGTTGAAGAATTCGCCCGAAAACATCCTTGTGTTCAAGGATACGCACGAAGCCATCGTTGATAGAAAGACCTTTGAATTAGTTCAGCGGCACTTCGCAGGTCGGAAACGTCCCGATAAGCAAGGTGAGATGGATAAGTATGCAGGTTACCTCTTCTGCGGTGAATGCGGAAAACGCTTATACCTTCACAGAGCCAAAACGCTTGATCCTTCGAAAAACAACTTCATGTGCGGTGGCTACCAAACTCGCTCAACCGATTGCACCTCGCATTATATCCGAGAAAGTGTGCTTGATGAAATCGTGTTGCGGAATCTCCGTCAGGTAACCGAGTTCGCAAGAGAACGCGCCGAGGAATTCTATGCAATGGCGACCGCCAACGGAGAAGCTGAAGCCGAGAAATTTTATAAGACGGCAGAAAGAGAAAAACAGCAGCTTGAAAAGCGTATCAAGGAGCTTGACAATATCATCCGATGCTTATACGAGGATAGAGTCTGCGGAAGAATCACTCCCGAACGCTACGATACGATGGCAAGCGGATACGAGCAAGAGCAGACAGCACTAAAAGAAAAGCTGATAGCCGTGAATGACGGCATCAGCAGAATGGATATGCGAGATAGTTGTATCAGGGAATTCATCGCAAAGGCAAAGCAGTATATCGAGATGCCAACGCTGACACCCGAACTGCTCCGAGTCTTTATCCGAAAGATCGAGGTCTTCGAAAAACTGGAGAAATACTCCCGTACCGCAGGCAACCTCATCAATATCCACTACGCATTCCAACTCCCCGAACAGGACGGAATGCCTGTGCTTGAGATGCTACTCCCAAGCAATATGCGAGAAACTGCCTAAAAAAACAGTACACGGAAGGCAAATTGCCTTCCGTGTACATACAGCCCCGAATTCTTCGTTAAGAACACAACGGATTCTCGTAATGCTTTTTCTTTATATCATCTGCTCGGGATGGAAGACCTCGTCGAATTGTTCCGCCGTCAAAAAGCCGAGCGCGACGCAGGCCTCCTTGAGCGAAATATTGTCTTCAAACGCCTTCTTTGCCGTTTTTGCCGCGTTCTCATAGCCAATATAGGGGTTGAGCGCGGTAACGAGCATGAGCGAATTGTGGAGATTGTGATGCATTTTTTCCTTGTTTGCCTTAATACCGACCGCGCAGTTCTTGTTAAAGGAAACGATCGCCTCGGCGAGAAGGCGTGCAGACTGCAGGAAATTATAAATGCAAACGGGCATAAACACATTCAGCTCAAAGTTGCCCTGCGAGGCCGCCATGCTCACGGCCACGTCGTTGCCCATCACCTGAACGGCCACCATGGTAACCGCCTCGCACTGTGTGGGGTTTACCTTACCGGGCATGATGGAGGAGCCGGGCTCGTTCTCGGGAATGAAGATCTCGCCAAGACCGTCACGAGGGCCCGAAGCGAGCCAACGAACATCGTTCGCGATCTTCATCATGTCGCAAGCAAGCGCCTTGATGGCTCCGTGTGCAAACACAAGCTCGTCCTTGGAGGTAAGCGCATGGAATTTGTTGGGCGCCGTGATAAAGCTCTTGCCCGTGATCCTCGAGACCTCCTCGGCAACGCCTACGTCAAAGCCCTTCGGGGCGTTAAGTCCGGTCCCGACGGCCGTACCGCCGAGTGCAAGCTCACGAAGCGGCTCGGTGGCTCGCTCGATCAGCTCCACATCCTTTTCCAAGCTCGCCCGCCAACCGCTGATCTCCTGACTGAAGGTAATCGGCGTTGCATCCTGAAGATGCGTTCTTCCGCTCTTTACGATGCCCTCGTTCTCCTCCTCAAGTCTTACAAAGGTGGCGATCAGCTCCTTTACCGCGGGAACAAGCTTGTCCTCAAGGATGAGTACGGCCGCAATGTGCATAGCCGTGGGGAAGGTGTCGTTCGAGGACTGACTCATATTTGCATCGTCGTTGGGGTGAAGCAACGTCCTGCCGAGGATCTGATTGCCGCGGTTGGCAATCACCTCGTTCGCGTTCATATTGGACTGCGTACCCGAGCCGGTCTGCCATACCACGAGCGGAAAATGGCCACATAGCTTCCCTGCCATGATCTCGTCGCAGACCGCCATAATGGCACCTAACTTTTCGTCGGTCATTTTTTCGGGACGAAGCTTACGGTTTACGATCGCGGCCGCCTTTTTCAGCACGCCGAAGGCGTGGATGATCTCGGTGGGCATGGTCTCGATGCCTACGCCGATCTCAAAGTTTTCATGGCTTCTCTGCGTCTGCGCCCCCCAAAGAGAGTCGGCATGCACCTTCACCTCACCCATAGAATCGTGTTCAATACGGTACTCCATGTTTCATACCCTTTCTTAAAATATACAAAAGATCTCGGAACAACGGCGTTTTATCTGCATTTCCGAAAAATACCGATTTTCCATAGGGATCCACTCTTCAAAAAAACGCTTGGCAAGCGAAGGCTCGTTGCGTTTTAAAATGCGTGCTTTTTGCCCCTCGACGTCGATATCCAAAAAGACCGCAAGGTCGTAATACACGTCAAATGCAGGGTGTAGCGAATACACGCCCTCCACCACCGTAAGCTTCTTTGGTGGGACGGGGATCGGCTCCCCCAAGGTCTGTGTCCGACAGTCAAAGGGACGGTAGCATACCGTTTCCTTCTTTTTTAGCGGTTGCAACACCTCCTCGCAAAAACGCTCTCGGTCTATGTTGCCACCAACCTCTGCCAAACGCACGGGCGTACGCTGCGCGGGGCGCAGAAAGAAATCGTCCATATGAAACACGTTGCAGTCGTACACTTCCTTAAGGATCCCCGCAAGCGTGGTTTTTCCGCTCGCACTTCCACCCTCGATCGCAACGACCGCGTCACCCTCGTCGAGTAACCCGTCGAGTTTGGCAAAAAGCGGCAAAAAATCGGCATAGCGATCCGCGATCACGCGATAAGCGGGGCGGTATGCCGCACGAAAGGCATCCGAATGGTGAAGAGCGGGATAGCCCGCCGCACGCCATGCGTCAAGTGCTTGTTCAAAAGCCGCACACCCGATCGGCAATAGCCCCTCGGCCGCAAGCTCCTGCGCCACCCCAAGCTTTTCTTCCAGCAAAGCCTTGCCATCGGGCTCTTTTTTTGCCGATAGACAAAAGAGCTTTGCCAATGTTTCGGGGGTGAGGCTCCCGTTCAGCCAGGAAAGATGTACGCGGCTGTATTTGCCATCTAAACGGTCGGTGCAAGGAGAGGCTTCCTTGGCTACCGCCTCGTATTCGCGCAAGATCGACCCCAAAACTGCACTTTCGTCCGACACCAAATGCTCGCAGCCGAAAACGCTTTGAAATAAATATTTAAAAATATCCTCCGCTTGCAGCTTGGGATACGCCCGACCGTGCGCCATCAAGCATGCGCACGTTTTTTCATTTTGCTTTACCGTTTCGTTCATTTCAATCTCTCGGTTGTAAAAATTTCGGACGGTCGAGCAGCATAACAAGCACGGGCACCAAAACGAGCTGCACAAGGATACCGGGCATCGCGTTCGTGAACGCACCCGCAAGGAAGGCCGAAAAACCAAAGCTCCCGCCGCTTGCCCCCAAGCAAACAAACATGGCCGCGCCCCAAACCATGCGCCCCACGATCATGGCAGTAAGTAACGAGCAGTAGATAAAGGACCTCTTGCGCGGAAGGAGCCTGTGCATAAGTCCCGTAATGGCACCGTAGGCGGCAAGCTCAAGGGCCATGCAAACGGCGGTCGGAAACATGGGAGGAAAGCCGCCCGTCAGCATCGAGCGCAAGAGCGGCGCCACAAGACCGACGGCAAGTCCCCACGGCCACCCGCAAAGGAAGCCGCAAAGCAGAACGGGCAGGTGCATCGGACAAAGCATCGCGCCGATCTGGGGAACCTGTCCCGTCAAATAGGGCATCACGTAGGCAAGCGCCAAAAAGAGTGCCGCAAAAACCATTTTCCAGATTCGGTCACGCTCTCTCATTCCCCGCTCCTTTCCACAAAAAAAGCATTGTCATCCCTTCCGAGATAACAATGCCTTATAGCACCTTTTCCGTTCAAAACCGAATATAAAAAGGAACCTCTGCCCCGCTGCTATTCTTCGGAATAACCGAAAAAATTATAGCACAAATGCGCACAAAAAGCAAGCAATTTCCAAAAAAATGTAGTTTGTTGGGGAGAACGCCAAGGCCTCTGCCCCTTACAATAAAGCTTTTGCAGACTTCGTCGTAAAATTTTTCAGAAAAGTTTTTGAAGGGTTCTTAGGGGGACTTTTTTCAAAAAGTCCCCCTAAGCGTTCCCTTTTAGTTCTCAAGCTGCTTGCCGAGGAAGCTTGCGGCAGTCATAATGAGCTTGCTTTCCACGTCGCCGCCAAGATTATCGTGCGGGCGGTCGTCGGTATGCTCCGAAAGCGAGGCCACGCACCCGATGATGTCCCCCTCGCTGATGATGGGCATGGCACAGCTCACGAAATGCGAGCCGCCTTCAATGGCCGAAAGCTTGGTCGTTCCCTCGTTCCACAGATAGAGCCCGCGCCCCTCGATAATGCGCTCCAGCTCCTCCGAGAGACGCTTGTCGGCGTACTCCTTGCGCGAAACGCCCGACGAGGCGATCACGGCGTCGCGGTCGCAGATGATGACCGCCATCGAACAGATCTTGTGAAGCGTCTCGGCGTACTGTGCGGCAAAGCCCGTAAGCTCGCCGATGGGCGAATATTTCTTAAAAATGACCTCGCCCTCGCGGTCGGTGTAGATCTCCAAGGGATCGCCCTCGCGGATGCGCATGGTTCTTCGGATCTCCTTGGGAATGACAACACGCCCGAGGTCGTCAATTCTTCTGACAATTCCTGTGGCTTTCATTTTATATAAATCTCCTTATCTTTATGGTTGTGATGTTAGTATTTGTGATTTGTGGGGATTTATACTGTGAAAACGGACTTTTCCTCACCCTCGGGCTTCTTTTTTTTTAAAACTCTTGACAACCGGCACCAAATAGAGTATAATAATTATTACAATATTTTCCACAAGGAGAACTACATATGAAAAAGTTAAGTCTTTTGATTCTTCTCATGCTCTGCATCACCATTTCGGGCGTTTATGCCGCTTGGATCTATGCAGGCACCAATGACATCGCCGACGTATACACCGAGGCAAAGGTAACCATTGCCGACGTAGAGCTTCAGGGTGCAAACGGTACCTACCACATCTCCTCGAACCTGGTTCTCACCGTAGATCAGAAAAATGAGAACCATGAGGCGGAGCTGGTATTTGCCTCCAACAACACCGAAGCCATTTTCCTCAAGGTCACCTTCACTCCCGCAGCAAATGCACCTCAGACCATCAAGGAAAATGCAGTTCCCACCGAGATCTACTACACGGTAACCACGCCCATGCAGTATAAGATGGACGCAGATGGCAACTACTTGGAGAGCGGCACCCCCACGGACATCTTCACCTTCTCCAACCCCTCGGACGGCTATTTGAACAACACGATTACGTGGACGGAAGAAGGCGATGGCACCTTCTCTTACACGATGAACGAGACCGATTTGAAGGCTGCAATCAGCCTTTCCCAGACCTTCGTGCTGGATACCAAGGCCGAGCATGACGCCTTTGGTGCTGCATTGGCAGGTAACATCGTTGTTCGCGTAACCGACGGCACGGTAAACTAAGACGGATTTTATAATCAAAAACGGCAAGGGGCGGAGAACTTCCTCCTTGCCGTTTGCACATCAAACAACCGATACATAAAAGGATGAAAACATGACAGATTATGAAATTTATGTTTTTATCTTGTGCCTCATCGTCTTTCTTCTGCTCACAACCCTCTCGATCGTCTGCTTAAACATCATCACAAGGCTTTCCTTGCGCTTGATTCGAGGTGGTCTCGAGGACGAGAAGATCATAAAAGAGCACGAGAAAAAACAAAAGCATAAAAAACGAATAAAGGTTGCGAAGATTGCAGACTTCGTTTTTTCGGGCGTGATCTGTCTGCTTTTCCTTACGATGCTTGCAGGCTCCTTGGTAATACAAAGCACCGAAAACACCTGCTGCGGCAACATCCCCACCTATCGCGTAGTGTTGACAGGCTCGATGGCCGAAAAGCATGAGAAAAACCGATATCTGTGGGAAAACGATCTTAACAACCACCTTCAGACCTTTGACCTCATTCGTACCGAAAAGCTGCCCGCCGAGGACGAGCTGGAGCTGTACGACATCGTAGTATACGAGGTAGATAACATTCTTCTCGTACACCGTATCGTAGGAATCGAGGAGCCAAACGAAACACACCCGAATGCGCGCCACTTCCTCCTGCAAGGAGATGCCGTGGAGGCGCCCGACCGTTTCCCCGTTCTTTACGAACAGATGCGCGCCATCTATAGCGGCGAACGCATTCCCTTCATTGGTAGCTTTATCCTCTTTATGCAGTCCCCTGCCGGTTGGCTTTGCACGCTTTTGATCGTAGCTTCGATCATTGCGTCTCCTATCCTTGACCGCATTCTGCAAAAGGCAAGAGACGAGCGTTATGCCCTCATTTCCACAAAAAAGGACGACGAGGAGGAACAATCCAATGACTAAACGGATTCTACCTCTTATGCTCGCGATCTTGACGATCCTCTCGGCTGGTGGAGTCTACGCCACATGGCGCTATGCCGAATTCGGCGCCGCACCTGTCCAAACCGACGTTTTCCTTTCACTTTCGGTCTTTGACTATCCCCCCGAGGAGATCCTCCCCGGCGGTGAAATGCAGGAGGCCGAGCTTGGCAAAAACCATTTTGCTCTGATCGAGCTGATCTTGTGGGAGGACGTCAAGGATTACGGTCTGAACATCAACAAAAATGCGCTGATCCATCAATATCTCAAAAGCAACCGAGTTGTGTATTCCAACCAAAAGATATCGGGCGGAAATATGAAGTTCATACTCGATCCCAAAAACAACACACACGGCTTGTATTACTGCATTGAAAAGGTGTCAAATACCGAATACCTCTGCTATACCTTTGAGATTGACGACTTGGCTACGGCCGCGGGCTCAAACAACGAGATTCCCGTTTACCGTACAACTCTTGCCAAAACGGATCTTTGGGAGGCCACCACCAGCTATCTTGGTTACGCCCAAGTCAAGCGTTTAAGCGACCTCGGCGCGAGTGCCGACCCCAATACCATTGCGTATTCCGTTGACGTCGACTCATGGCATATATAATTCCAAAAAAGAAATCCGCCGAAATCGGCGGATTTCTTTTTATTTGTTTTCGTTATTTTCAAGACTCAGCACAAATACCGAGCCGAGAATGAGCACCATACCGATGCCCGAATATACCGTAATAACGTCGTGCAGGAACACGATGCCCGTCACCGCAAGAGTCAAGGGCTCGATGGCCGACATGGACGCCACCACGCCCGCGGGAAGCTTCTCCATAGCCTTGGTATACAAGAAAGAAGGCAAAATACCCGTAAAAAAGCCAAATCCAATCAGCGCGATCACCAAATAGAAGGGGACAGATGCCGCGCTTTTCACAAGAGCCACCGGATTGGCAAAGAAAGCGGCCACGATCGAAGCAACCAAAAATATGTACGTGTTAGCCGTTACCGCCTTAACGCCGCGCTTGGCCGCCGTGCGAACCGAAATACTGTAGGTAGCGTAGCTGACACACGACAAAAAGCCGTAAAGAATGCCGACGGGCGCAAAGACCAGGCCCCCGACGATACCCGTAACCAGCGCACAGCCCCCCACCGCCGCCAAAACCGCAAGGCCCTTACGGAGCGTAAATCTTTCCCCCCAAAAGACCGTGGAAAAGATCATAACGAAGATGGGCGCCATATTGAGAATGACCGCCGCCGTGGAGGTCGAGGAGTTGGCGATCGCCATATAGTAGAAGGACGCCATGGAAAAAAATGCAATACCGCCAAGTGCCAACGGCAAAAGCTGACGGAAGGTGAGCTTCAGGCTCTTGGGATCGGTGATGAGCGCCAGAACAAGTGCCACAACGGCGCTCACGCCGCTTCTTACAAACGCAAGCTGGAGCGAGGAGAAATCAGGGGCAAGAAAGTGAACGAAAAGGCCTGCACTTCCCCAAGAAAGTCCCGCAAAAACAACATAAAGAATGGGAAATTTTTTCATGTCTTTGATATGTCCTTTGTGATTCAAATTTGTGCGTAGAGTGACATCAAATAAAACCAACATGGGAAAGTATAGCACAATCCCTACCTCTTGTCAACACCTGCGGCAAAAAAGATATTTACTTTCTTTGCATTTTGTGATATAATGAGATAACAATTTATTTGAGAGGTATAAACCATGTTAAAAAACATTCCGAAAATTCTCTCCCCCGAGCTCTTAAAGGTGCTTTGCGAGATGGGACACAGTGACCGTCTTTGCATTGCCGACGGCAACTTCCCCTCCGAGACCATGGGCAAGGACGCCATCGTGATCCGCATGGACGGCCATGGCGTGCCCGAGATCCTCGACGCTATCCTCACGCTCTTTCCGCTTGACACCTACGTCGAAAAGCCGGTCACGCTGATGGAGCTGATGGACTGCGACAAGGGCCGCATCAAGACAGAGATCTGGGACACCTACCGCAACGTCGTCGCCAAGCACGACACGCGCGGTGCTGATGCGATCGGCAACATCGACCGCTTCGACTTCTACGAGGAAGCCAAGAAATGCTACTGCATCATCGCCACAAGCGAGAGCGCCGTCTACGCCAACGTCATGCTCCAAAAAGGAGTCGTATAAAAGAAAACGGAGTGCTATGCACTCCGTTTTCTTTTTGTAACAATCCAACAAATTGATGTTTGTAGGGGGGAGACGATGTGGGGCGCCGCCCCCACACCCCGCCCTCCTTTTGAAAAAGGAGGGGCGAAAACTTTTCTCGCATGGGTAGGGTGACAGTAGATATACGAACCCGCTGTCACTTGCTCTTTTTGGCACTTTTTGTGCCGATCTCACTCGCAAGGTCTTACCTTGCTTCGCTCGATAAACACAAAAATCACACAAAAATAACGGCGTGACAGTTCGAAGAATTTATAAAAGAGAAGATTTTGCGCAAGTCGAGGAAAAAGGCTGATGGAATATGCGAATATTCCGAGGTCTTTTGACGATGAATGGCGCAAAATATGCCTTTTATAAACGGGTTCGTATATCTACTGTCACCCTACGCGCAAACTTCACGTCATTTTGGGACGGAAAACCGCGAAGCGGTTGTCCGTCAGCGCAAAGCTTACACGCCGACAAAGAAAGCTCGCTTTCTTTTCGGCGATGTAGCATTTGCGCGCCCTCGGCCGTCTCCCCAGACGGCCTCAAAATGACTTTGACATCGTCTCTCACGTTCGTTTTTGCTAATTCGTTCGTTTTACAGATTGGCAACACCCATTTTGCCCGCAGGAAAAGTTTTTGGGGGTCTTAGGGGACTTTTTTCAAAAAGTCCCCTAAGCGTAACTCCCCTATAAATCAAAATTTACAAAAATCAATCCAATTCCTTTTTACCTGTATACAGCTCGTAATAGCGGCCACCGAGGGCAAGCAGATCCTCGTGCGTACCGCGCTCGATGATTTCGCCCTGCTCTAACACCATAATGGCGTCGGCGTTGCGGACGGTGGAGAGGCGGTGCGCGATCACGAAGGTCGTGCGATCCTTCATAAGTCGATCCATACCGTGCTCGATGTGACGCTCGGTACGGGTATCGACCGAGCTCGTGGCCTCGTCAAGCACCAAGATCGGTGCGCGCGAAAGAGCCGCACGTGCGATATTGAGAAGCTGACGCTGCCCCTGCGACAGATTGGCGCCGTCCCCCTCCAGCATGGTGTCGTAGCCCTTCTCCAAGCGCATAATAAAGCTGTGCGCCGAAGCGGTCTTAGCCGCGGCAATGACCTCCTCGTCGGTGGCGTCGAGACGGCCGTAGCGAATGTTCTCCTTGACCGTACCCGTAAACAGATGCGTGTCCTGAAGCACCATGGCAATATTGCGGCGAAGCGCGGAGATCTTGTAATCCTTGATATCGGTGTTATCAATGGTGATCACACCCGACTGAATGTCGTAAAAACGGTTCAAAAGATTGGTGATGGTAGTCTTTCCCGCACCCGTTGAGCCGACGAAGGCGATCTTCTGTCCGGGATGCGCGTAAAGCGAAATGTTCTTTAAGACCATCTTGTCGGGCTCGTAGCCAAAGGTCACGTCGCGCATTACCACGTCGCCTCGGATACGCTCACCGTCGAATTTTCCTTCGGCATCCGAGGGCTCGGGATCGCGGTCCATCAGCTCAAACACACGCTCGGCACCGGCCAGTGCCGAGAAGATGGTGGCCATCTGCTGCGAGATCTGGTTGATGGGCATTGAGAAGTGGCGCGAATAACCCACGAAGACCGTAAGTCCACCCACGTCAAAGCCGCCTGCAAGGCAAAGCAGGCCGCCCACACCCGCCGTAAGTGCGTAGTTGATCTGGCTGATGTTGCCAAGTACGGGGCCCATGATGCCGCCATAGAACTGCGCCTTAAACTGCTTATCGCGCATATCGTCGTTCAGCTTATCAAACTCCTCGAGGCAAACGCCCTCGTGATTGAAGACCTTAATGACCTTCTGTCCCGAGACCGACTCCTCGATATAGCCGTTGATAGCACCGAGCGCCGCCTGCTGACCGACGTAGTATTTCCGCGATTTTTTTCCGATGGCCGCGCCGCCAAACAGGAAGATCGGCACGAAAACAGCAGTGATCAGAGTAAGCCACACATTCGTGTAGACCATCATACACACCGTTCCTATGATATTGATAGCACCCGAAATGAGACTTACCACGGTGTTGTTAAGCATCATGTCGATGTTGTCAACGTCGTTGGTAAAGCGGCTCATGATCTCACCGTTGGCGTCGCCGTCAAACACGCGCACGGGCAGATCCTGCACCTTGTTAAAGAGGTCGTTGCGAAGCTTCTCGGTGGCACCCAGCGATACCGAGAGCATGAGTCTCGCCTGAATATAGCTTGCCGCCACGCCCACGAGATACACACCACCGATCACACAAAGGATCACGGCAAGGTACGAAAGACGTTCGCCCACCGTCTTGCCCGTCTCCACCAGCGAATTGATAACGGGACGGAGAATATATCCGCCCACAAGCGAGGAAGCCGTGGAAAAAAGCATACAAACGAGAACCAAAACCAGCCTTGCGCGGTAAGGGTTCAGATAGGAAAGCAACCGCTTGATCGTTTTCTTCGTGTTTTTCGGCTTGCCGTGCGCACGCATACCGGGAGGGCCGCCTCTGCCGGGGCCGCCGGGACGTCCGCCGGGGCCACCCATCGGGCCGCCCTTGGCCGCGTGCTTTTTCGAGCTATACTGCTTTTGCAGCTCCTCAAGCGTTCTTGCTGCCATGCTCTTCCCCTCCCTTCGTCTCGTCCTTTTTATCCACCTGCGAATAATAGATCTCGGCATATTCCTGATTGCCCGCCAAAAGCTCATCGTGCGTGCCGACTCCCGTGATCCTGCCGTCGTTCATCACAACGATGCGATCGGCATCGCGCACCGAGCCGATGCGCTGGGCAATGATGATCTTGGTCGAGTCCTTGAGGCCCGTTTTAAAGGTCTCGCGAATACGCGCCTCGGTCGCGGTATCCACCGCGCTCGTCGAGTCGTCAAGAATGATGATCTTGGGCTTTTTGAGAAGGGCGCGCGCAATGCAAAGACGCTGCTTCTGACCGCCCGATACATTCGATCCGCCTTGTCCAAGGTCGGTGTCGTAGCCCTTCTTGAAGCTCTGAACGAAGCCGTCTGCCTGTGCGGCGTCGGCGGCGGCGCGGATCTCCTCCTCGCTCGCCTCATCGTCACCCCAACGCAGATTGTCGCGAATACTTCCCGAGAAGAGCGTGTTCTTCTGAAGCACCATACCCACGCCCTCGCGCAAATGGAAAAGCTCGTAGTCGCGGACGTTCACGCCGTCCACATATACCGCACCCTCGTCGGTATCGTAAAGCCTTGCAATAAGCGACACGAGCGTGGTCTTGCCGCAACCCGTCGAGCCGATGATGCCCACCGTCTCGCCCGCCCCGATCTTCAGATTGATGCGGTCAAGCACGGGCTCGTCGCTGTTCTTATAATAACGGAAGCTTACGTTGCGGAATTCGATCTCGCCGCGCGTCACGCGTGCGCCTGTAGGACGCTCGCAGTCGGCAATGTCGATCTTCTCGTCCAGCACCTCTCGAATTCGCTTGGCTGATGCCATCGCACGCGAGAACATGACGAAAAGGAAGGATACCATCATAAGAGAAGAAAGGATCTGCGTGATGTAAGTCACGAAGGCCGCAAGATCTCCCGTGGACATCTGACCGTCCACCAGCTGATTGCCGCCAAACCAAAGCACCGCAATCACCGTGGCGTTCATCACGAAGGTCATAAGGGGCTGCATGATGATCATATTCCGCATAGCACTGCCCGCGTTTTCCTTCAGGTCGCGGTTGGCCGCGCCAAACTTTTCACGCTCAAAATCCTCTCGCACGAAGGACTTGACCACACGCGCGTTGGTGAGGTTTTCACCCACGGTAGAGTTGAGCGCGTCGATCTTGGTCTGCATCCGCGCAAAGCGCGAGAAGCCGCGTCCGATAATGATGGCAATGCCCGCCACAAGCACGGGGATCGACACGGCCAGCACCACCGACAGAGAGGGGTTGACCGCGATCGCCATAATGAGCGCGCCGATCATCATACCGGGCGCGCGGAAGAACATTCGGAGCATCATGTTGCAGAAATTCTGCAGCTGCGTGACGTCGTTGGTAAGGCGTGTCACCAAGGAGCCCGTACTGAAATTGTCAATATTGGCAAACGAGAAGCCCTGGATCTTGCGGTAAAGGTCAGCACGCAGGTCGGTGGCAAAATTGACCGCCGCCTTCGCGCCAAAATACGCGCCGCCCACGCCGCCGATCATCATAAGGACCGCCGTGAGGATCATGCCCGCCATAATAGCCAGAATAAAGCCAGCATTCGAGCCAAGGGCGTCGTAAAGCCACAAAATAAAAGCGGGAACGCGCGTGCCTTCATCGGCCGCGCCCTCAAGACCGAAATTGATAATGTAGGACAAAAGCTTTGGCATCAGTACCTCGCCGATGACCTCCACGATCATACAAAGCGGCCCCAAAATGAAATAGGGCCAATAGGGCTTAATATAAGGAAACCATCTTTTCATATCACAAACCTCATTTCACACTCGACGGCTCATCGTCCGCCCGAAGATTCCTTTGCATTCGCTCAAGAAAGCCGATCAGCGTCTCCAGCTCCGCGTCCGAGAAGCCGTCAAACATCTGCGCGTCGATACGCGCGAACTTTTCCTCCGACACACGCCGCACGTCCCATCCCTTTTCGGTGAGGCTCACGTCATTGTGGCGCGAATCGCTCTCGGTCGGCTTTTTCTCAAGATAACCGCCGCTCTCCAGCTTTTTTAAGGTCACGGCCAGTGCCGCGGGACTTATTTCCAACCGCTCGGCCAATTCCTTCTGCGAGGCCGAGCCACCCGCGTCGGCAATGCGCATCAAAACGAAGTGCTGACTGCGATGCACGCCCAGCTCGGCGGCAAAGCTCTCCACCTTCTTACGATGCTGGCGGTCGGTGCAAATAAACAAACGGCAAACGCGGCGAAGCTTTTCTCTTTTCTCTTTTTCGTTCATGCCCTGTCCTTTCGTTAACTCGTTAATCATTAACTTGTTAATTATATGCTTTTTCGCCCCCTTTGTCAACCGCTTTTTCAAATGTTTCACTTTGTTCATAATCCGCTTCAAATTTTGCTTTGTCGGGGAGTTACGTTTAGGGAAACTTTTTGAAAAAAGTTTCCCTAACACCCTTCAAAAACTTTTCTGGAATTTTTCACTACAAAGTTTGCAAAAGCTTTATAGTAAGAGTTATCCGAGTCATTTTGGTTCTTCTCGCTAAAGCGAGAAGAACATATACGCCGCGAGCCACGCGGCAGACAAAGAGAGCTCGCTCTCTTTTCTGCGCGTGCGCTGTACGCGGCTCAAAATGACGTGAAGT
>SVRO01000033.1 GCA_015064795.1 Oscillospiraceae bacterium
AAGAACCAAAATGACTCGGAGCCCCCTTACAATAAAGTTTTCGCAGACTTTGTCGTAAAAAATTCCAGAAAAGTTTTTGAGGGTTCTTAGGGAACTTTTTTCAAAAAGTTCCCTAAGCGTTCTCCCCCTACAAACATCAATTTATACAAAAACCGCATCTTTCGATGCGGTTTTTGTTTTGTTTATTCGTCAAAGCAAGCGGCGAGGTACTGATCCATGGTACCGTCATAGACCGCCTCGGCAAGGTAGCCCTCACCCAGCTGATTTCCGGTAAGATAGACCATAAGGGTCTTGCCGTCCTTCCAATCGCACATATCAATATCGCTGTTATTGATATTGAAGTGCGTAGCGACCTTCTGCATATCCGCCTCACTAAAGCCGTGCGCAAGGGGACTAATCACGCGGTCCATGTTGCTCGGCATCATGATGGGATTGTAGATACCTGCCTCCCAATCGTGGAAGTCCTTGGTTCTATAAATGCAGTTGGTGTAACGCTTGAGCGGAAGCTTGGTAACCGAGATAAGATAATACCAACCGTTCGAGTAATGGAACCAGGGGCCGCCCATGTATCTCTCCTTGGAGAAGCCGAGATTCGGGTCCATATGCTCCCAATGCACCATATCCTTCGAGGTGGCAAAGAAGAGCGTGAAGTCGTAAGGACCGGGGCCGCTGTACTCAAAGGGCTGATTGGCCTCGATGAGCAAAACGTAGCCGTCGGGTCCCTTGGTCAGCGAGGTGTTAAAGTAGTTCCAGCCGGGATTGTCAAGAAGCTTTCTGCCCTTCCAATTGATAAGGTCGGTGCTTTCGTAGATCATAATGGTGTTCTTGATGGGCTCCTCCACCTTGGTGCCAAGCACGTATGCCGTGCCGTTTTCCATGTAGAAGGAGTAAAAGAACTCGTTCTCGCCGACGGTGGAAAGGATCTTTCCGCTCTCGCGCTCACGAATGACCGCGTGCGTCGGTCCCTCCTTGTAGCAGGATTCCATTCTCATATCCACGCCGTTCCACACAAAAGGCGTAGACTCGCAGTTCTTACCGACCACACCCAGCTTGCGAAGCTCGGGGTAGCCCTTATACATTCTTGTTTGTGCATTATAAAGCTTTTCCATGGTGTTTTCTCCTTATATGCTTATATTGGGTTCAAAGCAAGGCATAAGCTCAAGCTTAAACTGATTCATTATGTGCTTGCGATCAATGATCGCCTTCTTTTCCTTGTCCTCGATCTCGCCCGTGCGGATATAACGGTCAAGCTCGGCATAGGTAAAGCCGAGATTGTCCTCATCGGTCTTTCCGCAAAGTCCGTCGATCGGCACCTTGTCTACAAGATTCTGGGGAAGTCCGAGCACACGGCCAATCTCCTTAACCTCCTGCACCGTCAATCTCGAAAGCGGACTGAAATCGCCTGCCGAGTCGCCGTAGCGCGTGGAATATCCCACCCAGTCCTCCGAGAGATTGCAGGTGTTGGCCACGCGGCCGTTCACGCTCTGCGAAATGGCGTAAAGCACGCTCATACGGATTCTCGGGGAAAGATTGTTCCGCGATTGCTCGGTCATCGGAAGTTCCTTTGGGAAGGCGGACTTTACGCCCTCAACGGCATCCTTGATATTCACAACATAGCGACGAATGCCCAGATGATCAACAAGCTGATACGCGCAGTCAATATCGTGCTGCTCGCCGCAGGGCATAAGCACACCGATCACGCGATCACGGCCGAGTGCCTCCACGCAAAGCGCAGCGACCACCGAGCTGTCCTTACCGCCCGAAATACCCACCACGGCGTTGCACCCCTTGCCGTTCTTCTCAAAGAACTCGCGGATCCACGCCACACATTCCTTTGTAATTTTAACCGCATCAAACACAGCCATCACCACGCGCACTCGATAAATTTGCCGTTTTTCTTCATGCTTACGCCATAGGGCTTGCACATTTCCGAAAGACGTTCGAAAATGTCATCGTCTTCAACGGGGAACGGAAGTCCCATCTCGTTTTTGGAGCCCTTATCACGCATCTTGCCCTCAAGCGGGAAAAGCTTAAGGCTGGTCAGCTTACCGTCCTCCATTTCCCACACGGGAATCACGGTCTGCAGCATCTTTCTCTGCTCCATGAGACCGATGGTAAATTCCTTCGAGCGCGTACGAAGAAGCTCGTGTACACCTTCCTCATGATGTACCCCAACCTTGCCGTAGAAATCGGCAGGTGCCACGGGCACGCTGTAAAGCTCCAAAATAAAGTCGCCAAGCGAGTAGAAAATGGGCTTATCCTTGTATACCTCAATGGGCTGAAGCAGGTGCGGGCCGTGACCGATGATCGCGTCGGCGCCCGCGTCAATGCACTTGTGCGCCAGCTCCACGATGAAATCGGCAGGATCCTCCTTGTTGTCACCCTTCAGCGTATGCGAATGCACCGAGACAAGCACCGCGTCGGCCAAGAACTTGGCTTCGGCGATCGACTTCTCCAGACGCTTCATGTCGCCCTCGTGTACCGAGGTGAAAACGCCCTCCTGCTCGCCACACTCAAAGAGCGTGCCGTCAAAATTGAGAAGATTTTCGGGCACGGGCATCATGTAGCCGTCCTTGATCTCCATCTCCTCCTCGGCGTTGAGCATGGTGCGCTTGGCAATGTCGCGCAGCGTCTCCAGCGTCTCCTTCTTCACCACCACCTTTTTCTGATGGCGCACACCGAACACACCGGGGCGTCCGGGGAAGCGCTCGGTCACACCGCCCGCCATCATCGACGGCTCAAAGCAGGTGTTGATGGAAATGAGAGCCACGCGACCGCTCTTGGTATCAAGATAGGCAGGCGCGCTCGCTTCCCCCATGTTTCGTCCCACGCCTGCGTGAACAAATCCGCTTGCGTTCAGCGCTTCAATGGTTTTTTCCATTCCTTTATAGGAAAAGTCAAAGGCGTGATTGTTGTTGAAGGTTGTCATATTGAAGCCAAACTTCTTCATGTCCTCCAGCATCTCGGGATTGGTGCGGATATAGGTGCCGCCGCTGAACTGCGAGGCAAAGCACTCGCCCTCGCGGTTGACCGTGGTCTCCAAATTAAAAAATCTGGCGTCACCCTCGTCCACGACCGACTTGATCGCGTCGAAGTCATATCCCTCGTATATTCTTCTCTGAATAATAGCATCTCCTGCTGCCGAAAATTTCATAAGCCGCTCCCTTTCTTGAAGGCTCTAAAAGCCTTGATATCTTGAACAGACTATACCACAATATTTTCCTTTTGTCAAGGAGATTTAAGAAATATTTCAACTTTTTCGTCTGCCAAACGCGGCTTTTCGCCCCCATGCAGAAAACGCTTCGGGGGACTTGAAAAGTCCCCCGAAGCGTCCTTTATATCTCCAATTTGGATTTTATGGTGGCGAAATATTCGGTAGGCGATTTTTGCTCGTACGGCTTAAAGATCTTGCTGAAATAGTGAAGCGAGGGAAAGCCCACACTTTGCGGTGCCTCCGACAGATTCCTGCCTCCCTCTCGCACGAGCTGCTTGGCCTTTTTGATACAGAGTCGGTTTATGTCGGAAACCACCGTTTCTCTGTACGCCGCCTTGAAGCCGTGACATTCAAAAACAGGGGGGTTTTCTTTTACCGTTTTGCATGAGCTCTGCGTCCAAGCAGCTGAAGCACCACGACGAGAGCCACAAGAAGAAGGCCCACAAGGTCGGTCACAATACCCGGGATCACGAGCAAAAGACCGCCCGCGATTGCAAGAAGTCTCTCGTAAATTTTGAGAGAACGGAGCATATAGCCCTCAAGTCCTGCCGAAATACCGAACATACCGATGATCGAGGAGACCACGATCAGCACCACGTCGTACCACATCGTGTCAATAAAGAGCATTGCGGGATTAAACGCAAAAATGTACGGAACGATAAAGGCCGCAATCGCAAGTCGCGTCGCGTTCACACCCGTCTTCAAGGGATTGGAGCCCGCGATCGCACTGCCCGCATACGCGGCAAGTGCAACGGGAGGCGTGATGTCGGCCACGATACCAAAATAGAAGACGAACATATGTGCCGCCAAGATCGGAATACCCATTTCGATCAAAATAGGAGCGGTGATCGACGCCATGATAACGTAGTTAGCCGTGGTCGGCACACCCATACCCAGCACGATACAGCAAAGCATCGTCAAGAACAAAGCAAGGAAGGAGCTCTTTGCCGCCAGCGGCACGATGGTGGTCAGCAGCTGAGCACCAAGGCCCGTAAAGGTAACCACCGCCGAGATAAGACCCGCAACGGCGCACGCGATGCCCACGCCGATGGTGCTCTTGGCTCCGCCCTCAAGTCCCTCAAGAAAGGTGTTCGTCGAGAGGGGCGCAGTCTTGGTAAAGAGCGAGAAGATAAGTCAAAGAGCCATGGTCGAGAAGACCGAGGTGCCCATACTAAATCCAAGCTTACCCATGAGGAAGAAGATCCCAAGCGCCAGAAGCACAAAACCGCCGCAACGGAGCAGGTGCATCGGCGAGAAGGTCTTTTCCTTCACGCTCTTCACAAGGAGATCCTTGTCGAAAAGGCTGACGATCATAGCCGTCATAATAGCAATGCTGGCCGCCATTCCCGAGCTGAAGTGGCTCATACAGACGACCAAAACCACAACGGGAATGAGTAGATAGCCGTTAGAAAGAACCAATTTAAAGAAATTTGGGATCGCTTCCTTGGGAAGCCCCTTAAGACCACAGCGTTTTGCCTCGAAATGCACCATAAGGAAGATGCCGGCAAAGTAAAGAACAGCAGGCAGGATCGCGGCAATGGCGATCGTGGCGTAGGGGATACCTGTCATATCGGCCATCAGGAAGGCCGCCGCACCCATAATGGGAGGCATGATCTGACCGCCCGTCGAGGCCGCGGCCTCAACGGCTGCCGCAAATTCGGGCCTGTAGCCGCAACGCTTCATCGTGGGGATGGTAACCGCACCGCTTCCGACCGTATTTGCCACCGAGCTACCCGAGTACATACCCTCAAGCGCGCTCGAAATGACCGCCACCTTAGCAGGACCGCCCGAGGACTTACCCGCGATCGAGTTGGCAAGATCAACGAAGAAGCCGCCGATACCCGTCTTTTCGAGAAAGCTTCCAAATATAATAAACAAAGCAATAAAGGAAACGCAAACGCCGATGGGCGTTCCGTAGAAGCCGCCTCCCATATTGTACGAGAAATAACCGATGATCGTTTCAAGCGCCACGAGGGGATTTAACCCCAGGCGGAAGCAGTAATAGTAGACCGCGTAAACGATGAAGGCACCGACGACGCAAAGGATCGGGACTCCGACCGCTCTGCGACAAAATTCAAACACCGTCACAAGCGCCACGATACCAACGACAAGATCCACGGTATTGATGTTTGCCGCACGCTCGATCAGATCTTCACGAAAAATGGCGAAATAATAAAAGCTGAACGCCGACACACACGCCAGGATCACGTCATAAAATGGTATATAGTTGACCTTCAGCGATTGATGCTTGGTCACCGGATACATCAAATAGCCGATAAAAAGCATCGAGCCGATAAATAAGGGATATTTCACAAAGTTGTCCGCCTGTATCACGAGCTGAAACAGAAGGATCATGGTGGCAAAGGCAATCAGAAGGGTGCGCATGAGCATCTTGCGCCAACCCGTAAACACGCGGGTATTGCTCTCCTTATCGACCTGTCGCATGACCTCCTCGGCGCTCGGCGTCGGGGAAAACGTCTCGTTTTGCATAAGAACCTCCAAAAAAACGGGAGACGGTGCGCGTGAGTGCCGCGGAGCCAAAAGGCTCCTCGTTTCTCAAAACGTGACACCGTCCCCTTTTATGACCTCAGAAATCAGTCAATGATTCCTGCTTCCTTGTAATATTTAGCAGCACCTGCATGAAGCGGTACACCGCCGAGAGCCTTTGCGGCATTCTCAAGCTTCATAGCCGATACCTGAGGAGCATACGCACCGTAATTCTCTACGTTCTCCCAAAGAGCCTTGGTGAAGTTATAAACGTCGGTCTCAGAGAGCTTGTTGCTTGCGATGTAGGTTGCGGAAACCGAAACAGCGATTGCGGGCTTGTCGGCCTCGATACACGCGTAAATATCGTTCGTAAGCGCGGTCTTGGTGTAGAAGCTGTTCTCTGCACCAACGAGAGCGTCAGCCTGCTCCTCGGTGAGCGTGATCACAGCGATGTCAGCCGTGGTCGTAATAAGCTCGGTGATACCCGAGGTGGGAACGCCTGCGGTAAAGAAGAAGGCATCGATCTCGCCGTCCTTGATCTTGTCGCAAGAGTCCTTAACGCTATAGTAAGAAACGATCACGTCGTTCTTTTCTGCGCTTGCGGTATCGGTGAGGTCAAGCTTCATGCCTGCGGCCTCAAATACCTGCTTTGCGTTGATGGTAACACCGCTTCCGGCCTCACCGATCGAAACGCGCTTACCCTTCAGCTCGTCAACGGTAACCGTGCCGTCGCCATTGGCGTCAAGCGTCTTCTTACCGATGATCTGAACGGTCTCCTGATATACGACACCAACGACCGAGAAGGAGTCGATCACCTTGCCGCCGAACATATCGGTGGTTCCGCCGTACGCGTAGGACATAACGTCGTTCTGCACGATAGCGAACGAGCACTTACCCGCGTCGATATCCTGAATATTACCCTTGGAGCCCTTGCTGGAAACCGCAGAGAGCGTGTAACCAAGGTCAGCCTTTTCGTTCAACTTGGTAGCGATCATATTGGTAAAGCCGTAGTAGGTACCCGTCTCACTACCCGTCTCAATTACGTGAATGGTGTTTCCGCAGCTTGCAAATGCAAGGAGAGAAGTTACAAGCATCAATGCTGCGAGAACAAAAGACAATGTTTTCTTCATAATATCCTCCAAAAAAATAAAAAGATTTAACCCATTATACTATATTTTGTTCAAAAATGCAAGGCCTTTTGGAAAAAAATTCATTTTCCTGCCAAAAAAGCGCGCACGCACGCGATCTGTGCCTCAACCGATGCCTTACCCGTACCGCCTGCCGAGATACGCTTTTCCACACAGGTCTCAAGGCTTATGCTGCCGTAAAGGTCTTCCGCGAAGAGCTCGGAATGCTTCCGATATTCGTCAAGCGGAAGGTCGTCAAGCACCGTCTTCTTCTCAATACAGAGCGCCACGATCTGTCCCACCGTCTTGTAGGCCGCGCGGAAGGGCATTCCCTTCTTCACGAGGTAGTCGGCAAGGTCGGTGGCGTTGATAAAGCCGCCCTGCGCCGCGCGATACATATTCTGGACGTTCACGCGCATGGTTGCGATCATCGGCGCGAAGACCGAAAGACACTTCTTCAGCGTCGCAATACTGTCAAACACCGCTTCCTTGTCCTCTTGCATATCCTTATTGTAGGCCAAGGGCAGACCCTTGAGGGTTGTAAGAAGCGCCATAAGATTGCCGTAGACGCGTCCCGTCTTGCCACGCACAAGCTCGGCCATGTCGGGATTCTTCTTCTGGGGCATGATGCTCGAGCCCGTGGTATAGGCATCGCTCAGCTCCACGAACTTAAACTCCCACGACGACCAAAGAATGATCTCCTCCGAGAAGCGTGAAAGGTGCATCATTGCAATGGCGTACGCGCTCATCAGCTCCACGCAGAAATCACGATCCGAAACACCGTCAAGGCTGTTCATCGTAATCCCGTCAAAGCCAAGCGCACGCGCCACCATCTCGCGATCGGTGTCGTAGGTCGTACCCGCCAGTGCACAGGAGCCGAGCGGCGACTGATTCATTCTCTTCACCGCGTCCTCCATTCTGCCCACGTCGCGCATCAGCATCATGGCGTAGGCCAAAAGGTGATGCCCGAAGGTAATGGGCTGGGCGCGCTGAAGATGCGTATAGCCGGGCATAATAACCGACTTATTTTCCTCGGCCTTATCGACAACGGCGGCCAAAAGCTCCCTTAAGAGCACCACGATCTCGCCTGTCTGCTCGCGCAGATAGAGGCGAACGTCAAGTGCCACCTGATCGTTGCGGCTGCGTGCTGTGTGAAGACGCTTGCCCGCATCACCAATGCGCTTCGTAAGCTCTGCCTCCACGAACATATGTATGTCCTCGCAATCCATATCGAAGGCAAGTGCGCCGCTCTCAAGATCGGCGAGAATGCTCGCAAGACCGCCGAGAATGACCTCCACGTCGGCCTCGGAAATAATGCCGCGTGCGCCCAGCATGGTGGCGTGCGCCATCGAGCCGCGGATGTCCTCGCGATACATTTTGCAGTCAAACGAAATGGAAGAATTGAAGTCGTCGGCCTCCTTGTCAAGCGCCTCGGCAAATCTTCCTGCCCACATCTTTTCCATATTCTTTTTCCTTTCTCCGCGGTTTTGACAAAATTTACCGCGTCAAATATGTTATTCTAATCCTTGCGGCTATTATACCATATTTCCCCGCCGCCGTCAATTCCCGAGATGTTTTGATATTGAAATTTGTCGAGGGGAACGCCGAGGGCTCTGCCCTTGGAACCCGCCACCTTTTGCAAAAGGTGGACGAAAACCCATTTCGCCCTATACGAAAGTTTTTGAGGGCGTGGGAACTTTTTTCAAAAAGTTCCCACATCGTTCTCCTCAAAGAACATACGAATATCCTGCTCGGTTGCCATAAGCGTTCCTTGCAGATAGGGGGGCTTCCCGCCGCCCTTGGCCGTGAGTGCCGCGCGGAAGCGCGCCGCCGTATCCTCAAACGAGCCGCCAAGATCGGCCAGCACGAAGCGGTAACCGCCCTCGTCGTCACCTGAAAACGCGGCACAAAGGCCACCCGTTTTCTCAACAATACCCGCAACGAGCTGACGAAGCTCGTTCACGTCAAAATCGGTCATAAACAGACAGATGCGCTTATTTTCCGGATCCACACGCTCGACCGTTTCCGCGATCTGCTCGCGCTTCCTCTGCACGAGCTTATATTTGGCCGCGCCGAGATCCTCCATCAGCTTCTTCACGCCCTCCTCGATGCGCTCGGGCGGAAGTGAAAGAAGCTGTGAGAGCGCGTTTTCCCGCTCCTGCCAAATATTTGCCTGTTCTAGTGCGTCAAGCCCGCACTTCATATGAATACGCGTGCCGCCCTTGTAGCGCATGGCACCGAGCAGCTTGATGCCGCCGACCTCGCCCGTGTGCTTGACATGCGGCACACAGCACGCGCAAAGATCGAGTCCCTCGATCTCCACCAGGCGCACCCGCCCCTCGATCTCGCCCTTTGCGCGATAGGAAAGCGAGGAAATCTCCTCCGCCGAGGGATAAAACGCGCGCACTGCGCGGTTTTCGGCCACAGCAAGATTGGCAAGATGCTCGATGCGACGGAGCATGGGCGTGTCCACGCACCCGTCAAGGTCAAGCGTCACGTCCTCGTGGCCCAAATGAAAGCCGACGTTGTTCATGCCGTACTCACGGAAGAAAAGCCCCGTCACGATATGCTCACCCGTATGATTTTGCAGATGGCGAAGCCGCCGTGCGCGGTCGATCTTACCCAAAACGGTTTTGCCTACAGGCAGTGCGCCGTCCACCACATGATAAATTTCGTCGCCGCGCTCTCTTACGTCGCGCACCGCGCGTCCACCAAGCGTCCCGACATCCGAGAGCTGTCCGCCCGCCTCGGGCGCGAAGGCCGTGGCATCGAGAAGCACCAAAAAGTCCTCTCCGCTTTTTTCGCAGGTGAGAACGCGTGCTTCGAAGTCCAAAAGATGACTGTCGGTATCAAAAAGACGTTCGGTCATATTCCGCCTCCCAATCAAATATATCAAATTGTAACCCATTTTTGACGTAAAGTCAAGTATTATTTATATTTACGAAAGGATTTTCTCAAAATCATGACCAAGGACATTGTTTTTTCTCCCAAAAATCTAAGCGCACTTCTCATTGACCGCAAGCCCTGCGCCACGGCAAGCCTCTCGGACGGGACAGCAAGCGTAAACGGCACGCTCTCGCTCTACACCACGCCGCTCGGCGTGCTTGTCAAGGCCAATTTCGGCGGTCTGCCCTGCGACGAGCGCAAGCATCATTACCGCGTCCTTTTCCTCGGCAAACGCCGCCGCGCCTCGCTCCCCTGCGCTCCCGACGGGGATTGCCAGTGCCTTACGGCCTCCTTTGCCGTGGAGGACATTCTGGGCAGTAAGGTACTGCTGCTCGGCGACGAGACCGAGCGCCCCTTGGCTCTTGGCGAGCTTTGCGCCATTCCCGTTTGACCACCCCTTGAGAAGCGGCTCATAGCCTAAATGGGCTCGAACCCATAAGGTTTATATGGGTTCGAGCCCATTTAGGCTACCGCTTTTTTGTCCGAAATTTTATCCTTCTTTTTGCGAAAACGCTCTTGACAAACCATAGCTTTCATGCTTTAATTAGTAAAGAAAACAGAGAAACGCAAGGAAGGAAAACATCATATGAGTCAACCGCCAAAGGCTTGGATCGATGCCCACCGTCCGATTCCCTTCTACTTTATTACCACGCATGAGCTGTCGGAGCTGACGTACGAAAAATTCTACGAGGATCTTTCGGACATGAAGGCAAAGGGCTACGGCGGCATCATTCCCTTTAACCGCCCCCCGCAGGGCTTTACCAAGGACACCTACTTCAGCGAGGCATGGTTCTTTATGATGGACAACTGCCTGCGCGCCGCCCACGATCTCGGACTCACCGTCTGGATGGTAGACGAGCATAAGGCGCCCTCAGGCGAGCACGGCGGCCGCATTGAAAAGCTCGCGCCGCACTTAAAGCAAAAGCGCATCGCGCTGAATGAGGCGGACGAGATCGAGGTCAAGGACGTGGATTGGGGCTTCCCTGCCTTTGAAAACCCCGAAAGCGCCGCGCTTTTCAAGCTTCACGTTTACGAGGAGCTGAAAAAGCGTTACGGCCACTACTTCGGCAATACCATTAAGGGCATTTTCTCGGACGCCGACTCGCGCCGCGTCAATTCGGGTGTCCTCTTTGGCAAAAAGGAGATGAAGGACTACTTCCCGTGGGTCGACGGCTTTGAGGATTCCTTTAAAGCAAAGTACGGCTACGACATCACGCCTCACCTGCCCTCGATCCTTCGCCGCGAGATATCCGAGCAGGCACGCGACTATTGGGAGCATTGCGGCGAGCTTTATTACAGTTGGTTTGGCTCGGCGTACGCATGGTGTCGGGAAAACGGGCTTGAGTACACCTTCCACACGAGCGACTCTGCGCCCTTCCGTCTGGAGACTACCTATTTCAACTCGGCGTTTGCCGAGGGTAAGGCCATTGACGCCGCTCGCTACAGTGACCACCCAGGCACCGACCATGAGCGCTTGCAGCTCAACAGCGCCATCTTCCTGCGCCCCGACTTATATAAGGATCACTACGCCGTATGGGGCGGCGACAATTCGCACCGCCGCGTCGAGAACTTCTACGACGTGTACTCCGACCTTCGCGCCAAGCAGGCGCAGTCAAGCGCCTACCTTTACGGCAAAAAGGGCGTCATGTGCGAGATGAACGCCATGACGGGCTGGTGCGCGTCCTACAAGGACCTCTTAAACATTGCCTCATGGCAGATGATGCAGGGCGTCACCTTCGTGGTGCTTCACGCCTACCATTACCGACTTCACAAGGAAAGCAAATATTTTGCCATCCAAAGTTACGGCAAGCATTGCCACACCGACTTCGACATGAAGGCCTACAACGACCTCCTTGCCGAAAACACCGCGCGCTGTGAAACGGGCAGTCTCAAGGTCGACGTGGCACTTCTCGACGCCACCGACTCGATCTGGCGCGGCGACGGCGACAGCGCAGTCGAGCTTGAACTCGCCAAGAAAATGAACCATCTGCCGAACGGCTATATCATTTCGGATATCAAGAACCTCGCGCTTCGCGCGAAGGACTTAAAGGCCGTCGTCAACCCCGACCTGCCGCTCTCGGCACAGGAACGCAAAACCATTGCCGACCTCGGCTTAAGGCTCTATGAAGCAGACGAGGTCGATCAGATCGAAAAGGACTTTCCCACGGGCATCACATGGGAAGGTAACGGCGAGCTTATGTTCATGCGCCGTGACCTTGGAAACGGTGAGGAAATGCTCATCGTCGGCAACATCGAGACCGACGACACGCTCCGCGGCCGCCTCAGCTTCGCAGGCAAAACCTATGACATCGAACTGACCTCGGGCGAGATGGCCTTCTTCGGCGGCGGCTATGACAAGTACCGCACCATCCCGAAGGATGAAGTAAAGATCGCACTTCCCGCCGAGGCTCCTGTCACCTTCGAGAAGCCCAACGTCATTCCTCTGATGCGCTGGGAGGATCAAGGCGGCAACGCCACAAGCCCCGTTCATCCGAATCAGCGCGGTGAGTTTTACGTCATTAAGGGCTGGGTTCCCGCCCCCTTCACGCTCGAAAAGCACCCCCACACGCTCACGCAGTTCCTGCCCTTCACGGCAACGGCCGATCTTTCGGGGCTTGAGCTTCGTATCAGCCACATGATCCTCTCGCAGATCGACAAGATCTTCTTGGACGGCGAGCTGCTCCGCCCGTGCGGCGTGACCAAGATACTGGACGACGACGCCGTGATCTACCGCTTTGATGTCAAGGCCGGCGCACACAGATTTGAGCTTAACCTGAACGCCCCCTTTCACATCGAGGATGCCATCTTCCTTTGCGGTAACTTCGACGCCGAAGTGAAGATCTCGGACGAGGTGGCCTGTGTCGGTGCTTCCTACTACATTCGCTCCTATCTTCCCAAGACCGCCAAGATCACGCTCTCACCCCGCCGCGAAACACTTGCGACCAACGCATCTTGGACTGAACAGGGACAACCCTTCTATTCGGGCATAGTGACCTATGCCTTCGACGCAGATATCCCCGCAAGCCTTAAAGCCCCCACGATCGTCTTCCCCTCTCTGATGGCGGCGGCAAAGGTCTACGTGGACGGTACACTCGTCGGCTCCGCAATAAGAGCCCCCTACCGCTTCGCTCTCCCCGCGGGAAAGCACCGCATCACCGTCGAGGTCTGCAACACCCTCGCAAACACCCTCGAGGCCTTCCGCGAGCCATCGGGAATTCTCGAGATCCCCTATATCACAGACGAGAACTGACCTATCTTCAAATTTTGATTTATCGGTGGGGAACGCTTGGGGAACTTTTTGAAAAAAGTTCCCCAAGACCCCTCAAAAACTTTTCTGGAATTTTTCACTACAAAGTTTGCAAAACCTTTATTGTAAAGGGGCTCCGAGTCATTTTGGTTCTTCGCACCTTGTGCGAAGAACGTATACGCCGCGAGCCACGCGGCAGACAAAGAGAGCTCGCTCTCTTTTCTGCGCGTGCGCTTTACGCGGCTCAAAATGACGTAAAGTTTGCACATACCCATGCAAGAAAAGTTTTGATCAAACTTTTTCAAAAGTTTGCGGGTTCCAAGGGCAGAGCCCTTGGCGTTCTTCCCGATAAACATCAATTTATTTACAATCTCAAAACGGAGAAAATTATGACCTATCAACTTGTAGCCACCTGTCTTTTTGGCCTGGAAAAGCTTCTTGGCGAGGAGCTTGACGCGCTGGGACTCAAACGCACGCTCACGATGGACGGCCGCGTCTTTTTCGAGGGCGAGGCGAAGGATGTCGCACGTGCCAACCTCTTTTTGCGCACGGCCGAGCGCGTGTACGTGCTTCTCGGCAGCTTTCCCGCGCCCACCTTTGCCGCGCTGTTTGACGGCACGAGGGCTCTTCCATGGGAAGAATTCGTCGGCAAATACGATGCCTTCCCCGTCAAGGGCCACGCCATCAAAAGCCGTCTCACCTCGATTCCCGACTGCCAGAGCATCGTCAAAAAGGCGGTCGTCGAGCGCTTGTCCGCGCACTACGGTGCCAAATGGTTTGCGGAAAATAGCGGCGTAAAATATCAAATTGAGTTTTTCATCTTCAAGGATATGGCTTATCTTATGATCGACACGAGCGGCGTCGCACTCCACAAACGTGGCTACCGCCCCGAGTCAGGCGTGGCTCCCATTCGTGAAACGCTCGCCGCCGCCATCGCGCTTACGGCGCGGCCGCGCGAGGACACGCTCTTCTGGGATCCCTTCTGCGGCTCGGGTACGCTCGTCATCGAGGCGGCACTCATCGCCACGGGGCGCGCTCCGGGACTTACTCGCAGCTTTGCGGGCGAAGCCTTCTCCTTTTTGCCCAAAAATCTTTGGAGCACGGCGCGCGAGGAAGCCGAGAGCAAGATAGTCCACGACTCTAAATTTGAGACCTTCGCCTCGGACATCGACGAGGATATGCTCGACCTCGTCTACGAAAACGCCACGCGCGCGGGCGTGGAAGAGCATCTCAACATCTTCGCGGCCGACGCGCGCACAATCCAAAAGCCCGACCGCCGCGGCACGCTCCTTTGCAATCCTCCTTACGGCGAGCGACTCATGACCAAAGAGGAGACCGAAGCACTCTACGCCGCCATCGGCAAAAATTTTGCTACCTTCTCCCCTTGGCAAATGTATATCATTACCTCGTGCGAGAGCTTTGAGAAGCTTTTCCGCCGCCGCGCCGATAAAACCAAGCGCCTCTATAACGGCATGATCCCCTGTACCCTCTACGAATATTTTAAACCTCGATAAATTGATGTTTATCGGGGACTTTATGTGGGGCTCTGCCCCACACCTCGCCAGCCTTTTGAAAAAGGCTGGGCGAAAACTTTTACTGCATTGGCACGCTTAAACTTTACGTCATTTTGGGACGGAAAACCGCGAAGCGGTTGTCCGTCAGCGCAAAG
>SVRO01000034.1 GCA_015064795.1 Oscillospiraceae bacterium
TCCCACGCTGGGCGCGCTTCGCGGCATCGTGGCAAGAAAGCTCGACATCATTCCGAAAAATCAGTACAATTTCCTGTGGGTGACCGAGTTCCCCTTCTTCGAGTGGAACGAGGAAACGGCGCATTGGGACGCCATGCACCACCCCTTCACCATGCCGCTTGAGGAGTGCCTGCCTTACCTTGACACCGATCCCGGTCAGGTGCGCGCCAAGTGCTACGACATGGTGCTCAACGGCACCGAGCTTTTGTCGGGCTCGATCCGTATCACCGATTGGCAGCTTCAGGAGAAGATGTTCAATGTCTTGGGGCTTGAAAAAGAGGAGATCGACCGCAAGTTCGGCTTCCTTGTGGAAGCCTATAAGTACGGCGCACCGCCTCACGGCGGCTCAGGTATGGGCCTTGACCGCCTGGTCATGACCATGCTCGCGGCAGACAGCCTGCGCGACGTTGTCGCCTTCCCGAAGGTGCAGAACGCGTCGGAGCTGATGAGCCAGTGTCCCGCACCCGCCGACGAAAAGGCGCTCGACGAGCTTGGCATTGCCGTAGTCGAAGAATAAAAGAAAATTCAGGGGGCTTTTTTCAAAAAGCCCCCTGATTCTTTCCCAAAAGCCTTTCGGGAAAGAAAGGCCGCCTCGCCGTACCAAGCCAAGCGTCTGATCTTTTTTAGACGATCATCCAATATCCCCTTTGTCCATAGCAGTATTTTCTTCTTTGCTTTGTAGATCAAATTCGGGAAAACAAAGTAAATAGTAGTTGCACTCGTCACAACAACACTCATAGCCTTGATCTCCGTTGCCAAGACAAACACTAGCCGTAGCAGAGCCGAACACATAAGGTTTTAAGCAGAAAATATTTGTATATACGGCGGCAAAAATCCTTGTAATATCTCATATTACTGCAAAATTTTGCCTTGTCTATCCTAAATATTTTCCGCTTAAAACTGCGCGCACCCTACGCGAGAAAATTTTTAGGGGATTTGGGCGGAGCGAGGTGCCGCAAAGTAAGACTTTGCAAGCCGAGCTGCGGCAAAAGACGCAAAAATTTACCGTGTTGGGCTTATGTGTTCGGCTCTGCTACGGCTAGACTCTCCCGGCGTAAGCTCTACACCGGTAACATCTATTACCTTTTTTGGAATATTCTTGCTCATATGTCCTCCTATCCGCATATAAAAAGGTGCTATACCGTTGCTCCCGCAATGGATAAAAAAGATATTTTTGCTTTTTAACCGATGGATTTGAACCCAAATATGATTAAATGCTTTTCGAGCGTCGGGAGAAAAGCTACATCAGCACCTTTTCACTATTCACTTTTACCTATTACTTAATCGACAAGTTTCGAGAGAAGAGTGAAGAGTGAAGAAGTAAAAATCGACAAGCTTCTGTCGAAACTTGTCGATTTTTGGCCTGCCCGAGCGGATTCGAACCGCTGGCCTTCAGAGTCGGAGTCTGACGCGCTATCCAGCTGTGCCACGGGCAGAAATAGGAGTTCGCCTTTTATTCTATCATATTTTTGCCCGAAAGTAAAGCGTATTTTGCGATTTTTTTGAGAAAACGAATTTTTTCGTGCCCCTATTTCCACGTCAGCTCAAAGTCAGCAGAGATCCCGTCAAAGCTGCCGCTCACGCGGCAAGGCTCCCCTGCCCCGTCTACGTACACGCGTCGGCTGCCGTGCGCGTTCGCGCCGTCCACAAAGCACGCCCCGCCCTTTCCCTCGGTGCCGCTCCCCGTGACCTCGTACGCGTCGCAAAGAAGCCGCGCAGGCAGAAAAAGGCCGCCAAGCGCGTCCGCAGGTAACTCCCGTCCGCCAAGCGTCAGCGTTTCCCCGTCCGCCGAGGCAACAACCCCCACGAGCGCGTCGGGCGAGGCGTAGACCACCCGTCCGTCCGCATACACCGTAGCCGCAAAGGGCTCCCCCTCAATCGCACCGCGGACTTGACAGATGAAATCGCCGTCAAGCCGCGGCAAAAATATCGGCTTCTTGGCGCAGGAAAAAAACAAAAACAGAACCAAAAGAAAACTAAAAAAAACAAAGATTTTTCGATACATTTCATTCTCCTCGCTTGCAAAAGGATTGGGGCTGTGATATAATAAAAAAAGAATTCAAATTTTGATTTATCGGAGAGTTACGTTTAGGGAAACTTTTTGAAAAAAGTTTCCCTAACACCCTTCAAAAACTTTTCTGAAAATTTTTACTACAAAGTCTGCAAAACCTTTATAGTAAGAGTTTTCCGAGTCATTTTGGTTCTTCTCGCTAAAGCGAGAAGAACATATACGCCGCGAGCCACGCGGCAGACAAAGAAAGCTCGCTTTCTTTTCTGCGCGTGCGCTGTACGCGGCTCAAAATGACGTGAAGCTTGCACATACCCATGCGAGAAAAGTTTTCGCCCAGCCTTTTTCAAAAGGCTGGCGGGTTCCAAGGGCAGAGCCCTTGGCGTTCCCCTACAAACATCAATTTATTTTATTCAACGAAGGAACCAACTATGAACATTACCGAAAATGCAAGACTTTACGCCTCGTTACCCTTGCTTTCCGACGAACCCCGTCGCGCCGTCATTGATCTTGCCGCGCTCCGCCACAACTACCGCACGCTCCGCGCGCGCGCAGGCGGAGCGGACTGCATCTGCGTAGTCAAGGCCGATGCTTACGGTCACGGCGCGGCGGCGGTTGTACGCGCGTTGCTTGCCGAGGGCTGCCGCTTTTTTGCGGTCTCCTGCTTAGAGGAGGCGCTCTCTTTACGCGCGGTCACAGCAGAAGCCGACATTCTCGTGCTCGGTGCCGTCAACCGCGTTCACATTCCCCTGCTTGCCAAGCATCAAATCACCGCCACGGTGTATTCCGAGGAATCGGCGGCAGAGCTTGCGGACGAGGCGGCACGCCTTGACACAACGCTTCGCGTGCATATCAAGCTCGACACAGGAATGAACCGCCTCGGCTTCCCCGCAAACGAGTCGGCGCGCGAAGAAACACTTGCCGCGCTTACTCGAGTGCTTTCGAAGCGTCAGCTTGCCGTGACGGGCATTTACACCCACTTTGCCCGCGCCGACGAGGAGGACAAGACGCCGACCGAGCTGCAGACCGCTCGCTTTTTGGCGATCACCGAAGCACTGGAAAAGAAGGGCTTCGCGCTTGGTACAAAGCACATCTGCAATAGCGCAGGCACGCTCCGCTTTGCTGAAAAATACGGCGAAAACGCCGTTCGTCTGGGCATCGCGCTTTACGGCTACTTACCCGACACGACCGAGGCAGATCTTCGACCCGTGATGCGCTTGGAGAGCAAGATCCGACATATTCACACGCTCCCCGAGGGCGAGTGCGTGGGCTATGGCGGCACCTACGCCCCCGACGGCGAGCGACGGATCGCCACAGTTGGCATCGGCTACGCCGACGGCTTTCTCCGTGCCTACACGGGTGCAACCGTCACGGTGCATACGATCGAGGGGGACTTTCGCGCACGCGTGGTAGGCCGCGTTTGTATGGATATGTGTATGCTGGACGTGACCGACATTCCCGCCGCGCGCGGTGACCGCGTGACGCTTTTCGGCCTTGCGCCCTGCGAGCTGGAGGCGCTCTCCGCGCGTGCCGATACCATCCCCTACGAAAGTCTTTGCTCCGTCTCCGCGCGCGTTCCGCGTGTATATGAAGAATAATATAATCGCAACAATTTCCATAAAAAAGCAGGAAAGCCTTCCTTGGAACGCTTCCCTGCTTTCTTTTTAATCGGTAATCCTCTCTCGTTCGCGGAAAAGGAGCGAAATGCACCAAATTCCAGCAAGAGCAACCACTGTGTAGATGATTCGGCTGAGGATCGCATCCTGACCGCCGAAGATCCACGCCACGATGTCAAACTTAAATAGGCCGATACTGCCCCAGTTCAACGCGCCGATAATACTTAATATCAGCGCAATTCTGTCCATGATCATAATAAAACTTCCTTTCTCTTGTGAAGTCATTACTATTTTTCACCGCCCACACACGATCTATACCTTTCAAAATGCTTCCCCCAAAGGAAAAATCTGCTAAATTCGCCTGTGCTTTCAAAATTTCAAATTTTGATTTATCGGGGAGAGAACGTGTAGGGAACTTTTTGAAAAAAGTTCCCTACCACCCTCAAAAACTTTTCTGGAATTTTTTACGACAAAGTCTGCAAAAACTTTATTGTAAAGGGGCTCCAAGTCATTTTGGTTCTTCGCACCTTGTGCGAAGAACGTTTACGCCGCGAGCCACGCGGCAGACAAAGAGAGCTCGCTCTCTTTTCTGCGCGTGTGCTTTACGCGGCTCAAAATGACGTGAAGTTTAAGCGTACCCATGCGAGAAAAGTTTTCGCCCCTCCTTTTTCAAAAGGAGGGCGGGGTGTGGGGCAGAGCCCCACATCGTCCTCCCCTACAAACATCAATTTATAGACTTCCCTTTCGGTTGATAAAGAATAGGTTTATTATTTAATAGGAGAAATTTTCATTTCGCTCTTGCAAGTCGACAAAAAGTGTGATATAATGTATAAGATTATGTAACGCTTATTTTCCGCCGCAAAACGCGGCTCTACCTTGGAGGAAAATCTTGAAAACTACGTTAAAATTGCGTTCGGGCGCGGTAATTCCCTGCATCGAGCCGAGCGCGGCCAAGAAAAAAAACTATCTGTCCCGTACCGAGCTCAATCAGCTCCACCTGATGCCCTCGGGCGAGCCTGTGGCCTTCACCGAGAACGAGGACGGAAGCGTGAAATATTATTTTGATTCCGAGCATCTCACCGAAGCTCCGCCTGAGCTTTGGTACGCCGCAAGCGGCGTAAAAACCGAAAAATACGTGCTGGAAAGCGGCTCGACCATTCCGCGCATGAACACGCGCCGCGCCGCGTCGCAGGGCTACTACACCAAGGAACGTCTGGAGCAGATGAATTATGAAACGGTGGAGGAGCCCGTGGCATATTCGCGCCGCGGAGACGATATCGTTTTCTTCTACGACAAACGCACCGCGTCCCGTCTGCCCCTCATGTGCACCAAGTGCGGCAAGGCCGTTCGCTTCAAGCGCAAGCTTTGTGAGGCCTGCTACGCCGAGGATCTCATTTTGCGCCGCGCGCTTGGTGACGAGCATCGAAACGCCTTCTACCACCAAAAGCGCGAGCGCGTCCTTTTCTTCGACCTTGAGCTTACCGGCTTTTACGACCGTGATGAGATCATTTCGATCTCGGTGGTCAACGGCAATGGCGAGATCGTGATGGACACCTTTGTAAAGCCTACGCATGCCAAAAAATGGAAGAAAACGGAAAAAATACACGGAATTACACCCGAAATGGTGCAGGATTCCCCCACGCTTGCCGAGTTGACGCCGAGCATAAAACAAATGTTCGATAACTGTGATGCGATTATTGCATACGGTATCTCGACCGACTTCAGCCACATCAAGATCATTTACGAGACCGAGGAGGAGCAGAACGCACTTCACGACAAGATCTGTTGTTGCGCCAACGAATTCGTTCGTTACATCCACGAGCATCGTCCCGAGGTGGTTCACGCGTCGCTGACCGACGCGATGGAGTGTCTGGAGATCGCGTGGGACGGTATTCCCCACTCCTCGATTGCGGACACGATCGCTTGTAAGAAGGTTTGGGAGCGACTTTTCCCCAATTATTACGACGATTGACGTTTCACGTGAAACATAATTCGACATTTTGAATGGCAAAATTCCCCGAAAGTCGCTTTTTCGGGGAATTTTTTAGAAATTGCACCATGCACTTCCCTACTTAGTCAAAAGAAAGCCGCCGCAGGCGGCAGATTGGAGAGAACAATGAGAGAAATTCTTCTTTGCAAATATGGCGAGATTGTCCTCAAGGGCGCCAATCGCAAGTATTTCGAGGACGCGCTTTGCCGCACCATGCGAAGAAAAGCAAAGAAATACGGCGAATTCGACATATATCGTGCACAAAGCACGCTTTATATCCAGCCAATGAACGACGATTGCGACATTGACGGTATGTTTGCCGCCGCGCGCAAGGTTTTCGGCATCGTGACGGTTAATCGCGCGGCTGTTGCCGAGAAAAACTACGAAAGCATTGCGAAAACGGCGCGCGAGTACCTCCCCGCCTTTCTGCGCGGCAAGAAAACCTTCAAGGTCGAGGGAAAACGCTCGGATAAAAGCTTCCCCATGGACTCGATGGCGCTTTCGCGTGAAATCGGCGGTGTGATCCTTGGAGCGTGCCCGCATCTTCGCGTAGACGTCCACGAGCCCGACGTGATAGTGCGTGTGGAGATCCGCGAATACGGCGCTTATATCCACGCAGGACAGTTCAAGGGCGCGGGCGGTATGCCCATCGGCACCAACGGCAAGGGACTTTTGCTGCTGTCAGGCGGTATCGACTCACCCGTGGCCGGTTATATGATCGCCAAGCGCGGCGTGCAGCTTGAAGCCGTACATTTTGAATCCTTCCCCTATACGAGCGACCGCGCGCGCGAAAAGGTCTTCGCGCTGGCCAAGATCGTGTCCGAATACACCGGCCCCATTCAAATGCACGTCGTTTCGCTGACCAAAATACAAGAGGAGATCGCCAAAACCTGCACCGAAGACTATTTTACCCTGCTGTTGCGCCGTTATATGATGGCAATTGCCACCAAGATTGCGCACAAACGCGGTTGCGGCGCGCTGATCACGGGCGAGAGCCTCGGTCAAGTGGCAAGTCAAACCATGCAGGCACTCGGTGTCACCGATTGTATGAGCGACCTCCCCGTCTTCCGCCCCTGCATCGGCATGGACAAGGAGGAGATCATTACGGTTGCGCGCCACATCGATACCTTTGAGACCTCTATTCTTCCCTTTGAGGACTGTTGCACCGTCTTCACCCCCAAGCATCCCAAGACCAAGCCCGATCTTGAGAAGGTGCTGTTTGAGGAGCAGAAGCTTCCCTTTGATGCACTCGTCGAGGAGGCGTTGGCAGGAATGTATACCCAAAATATCACCTTTGAGGATTGATTTCACGTGAAAATGACGACGATTTCGAAGAATGAATTCCTTTTGCTCTGCGAAAATTGCTTAAAGGAGAACGGGCTCTCTCGCTTTTGCGAAGAAAATACACTTCTTTTGCTTTACAAAATGGTCGAAAACATGCTAAAGGTCAATGCCGTCATGAATTTGACCGCCATCACCGAGCCGCGCGATGTGGCGGTAAAGCATCTTGCCGACTCGCTTCTTGCGGCAGCCCTCATCCCCGAGAGCGCAAGCCTTCTCGACGTAGGATGCGGCGGCGGCTTCCCTTCCTTGCCGCTGGCGATCGCAAGACCCGACCTTCGCATCACCGCACTTGACAGCACAGCGAAAAAGACGGCCTACGTCGCCGACGCAGCCAAGCTTCTTGGCCTCAACAATCTGCAAACGCTTACGGGACGCGCCGAGGATCTGGCACAAATGCCCGAATATCGCGAAAAATTCGATTGTACCGCAGCTCGCGCCGTAGCTTCTCTGCCCATCCTTTGCGAGCTTTGCCTGCCTTTTGTAAAGATCGGCGGCAAAATGATTGCCATGAAGGCCAAGCTCGACGAATCCGAAAGCACAATGGCACCGCAAACACTCGGTGCTTCGTGCTTTAAACGCCACGAGTTCACGCTGAGAGGCGCAGAAACCGAAGAAACGCGATTGATCTTGGTAGCCAAAAAGCAAAAGCATACCCCCAAGGAATACCCGCGTGCGTACACCCAGATCAAGAAAAAGCCACTATAACACGCCCCAAGAACAGAGGCCTCAACCCCTCTGTTCTTTTTTTACGCAAAAATCCGCGAGTTTTCGAGCAGACCGCCTTGTTTTGACAATATTTTCCGCCCTGCCGTGATAGAATAATGACAGGAAATGGCAAAAGAATGCCGAGGACGAGCAAAACGGTCGCCCTAAACTTATTATCCAAAGAAAAGGAGTTTTCACATGAAAAAGAACAATCGCTTTCTCGGAAAATGGCTTGAAAAAGCACAGGGATCCAAAGACAAGGTACATTCGATCGACGTGGCACTTATTCGCCCCAATATCGCGCAGCCACGGCAGGATTTTGATGCCGATGCCATCGTAAAATTGGCCGATTCGATCCGTCAATACGGCATTCTGCAGCCGCTCACCGTACGAAAGATCGAGGAAACCGACGGATATCGCTACGAGTTGATTACCGGCGAACGCCGTCTCCGCGCGGCAAAAATGCTGGGACTCGCCACCGTTCCATGCCTGATCGCGCTCGTTGACGACGAGGTTTCCGCCGAGCTGGCTTTGGTTGAGAATATGCTGCGCGAAAACCTCGGAATGTTTGAACAAGCGACCGCTTTTTTAGCGCTTTCCGAAAAATTTGGACTGACACAGGAAGAAATTGCGCAAAAAATGTCGCTCAGTCAATCGGCCGTAGCAAATAAAATGCGACTTTTAAAGCTCGCCCCCGAGGAGCGCAAGAAGATTGGGGATGCAGGCCTCACCGAACGCCACGCGCGCGCCTTTCTCCGCATATCCAATAAAACCACGCGTGCCGAGGCCATTTCACGTGTAATTAAGGAAAAATTAAACGTGGCCCAAACCGAAAAGTATATTTGTGAGCTGCTCGGCGCAGAAAACACCGCCAAAGAGAAGAAAAAGCCCGAAACCAAACGAAGCGTCGTTCTAACGGCAGATTTGGTACGCAACAACATCGACCGTTATCTTGAAAAGCTGCAGTCGGTTTCCGATCTCGTTTCCGTAGATCGAAAAGAGGTTGGCACCAACACCGTGATCACGCTCACAGTCAAAAGGGAAGTGGGATAATTTCCGACAGAATCCGACAAGTTTCACGTGAAACAAGGCAACCGAGAACATCTGTTCTTTTTGTGTTGTTTCACGTGAAACAACACAATTCCCATCACAAAAAACAAGCCTTTTTCGACAAAATCAAACACGTTTCACGTGAAACAGCGCAAAAAACTTTCCATTTTCGCAGAAAATATGCGCAAAAACTGTTGCAAAAAAAGGTTTGTTGTGATATAATATATGTGTAGCAAATTATCCAAATATCACAATGGAGGGACAAAAATGGCAAAAATTATATCCTTTGCAAACCAAAAGGGCGGCGTCGGAAAGACCACGTCTGCCATCAATATCGCCGCCTCGCTTGGCGTCCTCGGCCACAGGGTTCTGATGATCGACCTTGACCCGCAGGGCAACACCACCAGCGGTGTAGGCATAGCAAAGAAGCAATTAAAATATACCTCGAAAGACGTTCTGATGGGCGAAGTGGAGGCAAAAGAGGCGATTTTGGAAACCGAATTTGACAACCTTTGGGTAATTCCCACCAACATTTCGCTTGCCGGTGCGGAATTTGAGCTTTTCGACACCTTCGAGATCGACGCCCCCAACTGTATGAAGAAGGCAATCGCCCCCATTCTTGACGATTTCGATTACATAATTGTAGACTGCCCCCCTTCGCTCAGCATGCTGACGGTCAACTCCTTCACGGCAAGCGACGGAATCGTGGTGCCGATGCAGTGCGAGTTCTACGCGCTTGAGGGCCTTTCTCAGCTTATGGGCACCATCAAGGGTATCAAGCAGAAATACAACAAGGATCTCGTGGTAGCAGGCATTCTGATCACCATGTATAATCCGCGTCTCCTTCTTTCCATGCAGGTTATGGAGGAGCTGAGAAAGCACTATTCGGACAAGCTCTTTAACACCACCATTTCTCGAAATGTAAAGCTCACCGAGGCGCCCGGCTTTGGAAAGCCCGTATATTATTACGACAAAAACGCCAAGGGAAGCAAAGAATACGTTGAGGTTGCCAAGGAATTGGCCGAAAGAATATAAAGGAAGGGAACAAAAATGGCAGAGAAAAAGACAAGAGGCGGCCTTGGCCGCGGATATTTTGATATTTTTGACGACAACGAGACCTCGAACAAGGATGCGGCCGCCGAAATGGTTCGCATTTCAAACATCGAACCCAGAAAAGATCAGCCCAGAAAGACCTTTGACAAAGAAGCGCTTGAGCTTCTTGCCGATTCGATTGGAAAATACGGCGTTTTGCAGCCCATTATCATTCGCGAAAACGTGGCAAATCCCGGCACATACGAGATCATTGCCGGCGAGCGTCGTTGGAGAGCGGCAAAATTGGCCGGCAAGACCGAAATTCCTGCCGTTATTATTGACGGTGACGAGCTGAAGGCCGCACAGGTATCGATCATCGAGAACGTTCAGCGCGAGGATCTGAACCCCGTGGAAGAAGCTATGGCTTACGAAACACTCATCGAGCGCTTCGGACTCAAGCAGGACGAGGTGGCCGCACAGGTCGGCAAGAGCCGTTCGGCCATCGCCAATATGCTCCGTTTGCTCGATCTCCCTGACGAAGTGTTGGAAATGCTTCGCGACGGACAGATCTCGACCGGTCACGCGCGCACGCTTCTCGGTCTTGACAACGAGGAGCAGATGCTTCCGCTTGCCAACAAGATCGTGGCCAACAATATGTCGGTTCGCGAGGTAGAGACTGCAGTTAAAAAGCTGAATTCTATCGCGCAAGCCGAGGCAGAGGCCGAAATTGCGGCTCCTTCGCCTTATAAAATGATGGCAAAGTCCTATATGAAGGATCTGGAGCGTCGCTCGATGCAGGCGCTCGGCCGAAAGGTACGCATTCTGCAGACGGCGCGCAAGAAGGTTGTGGAGCTTTCCTTTGATAGCAACGACGACCTTGAGGTGCTCCTCACCGCCATCTGTGGTCAGGAGATCTTCAGCGAAAACTAATTCGACAAAATGCAACACGTTTCACGTGAAACAGGGTGTTTTGCGTGAGATAGCCTCCTTGCGCCTAAAAAACGGCCGATTTACGCCCAACAGAGCAGGGAAGCCATGGTTTATTGACAGAAAAGAGAGGAAAAATTATGCTTGACATTAAATATATCAAAGAAAAGCCCGACGAAGTAGTCGAGCGACTTGCCAAGAAGGGCAAGGATGCAAAGGAAGAAATTGAGGCCATTTTGAAGCTGGACGCCAAGCGCCGCGAGCTTCTTGCCGAGATCGAAAGCGCAAAAGCAGAGCAGAACAAGACCAACAAGATGATTCCCGCGCTGAAAAAGGAAGGCAAGGATACCACCGAGGTATTTGCCAAGATGAAGGAGCTTTCCGCGAAGACCAAGGAAAACGAGGAAATTCTCAAGGAGACCGAAACACAGCTCACCTCCTTTATGCTGGGGCTTCCCAATCTTCCTGATTTTGACCTGTTGGCCGGCGGAAAAGAGAACAACGAGCCGCTCCGTTACTTCGGAGAGCCCAGAACCTTCGATTTCGAGCCCAAAAATCATGTAGATATCTGCACTGACCTCGGGCTTATCGACTATAAGCGCGGCGCAAAGCTCTCGGGAAGCGGATTTTGGCTTTACACGGGCATTGGCGCACGCCTCGAGTGGGCCCTTCTCAACTATTTCATTGACACGCATACCGCAAACGGCTACGATCTGATGCTCGTACCGCACATGCTGGGCTACGAATGCGGTCTGACGGCAGGACAGTTCCCCAAGTTCAAGGACGACGTATATTGGTTGGAAACCGCCGAGGACGAGCGTCGCCGCTTCATGCTTCCCACGGCCGAGACGGCTCTCGTGTCGCTCCATCGCGACGAGATCCTCACCGAAGAGGATCTTCCCAAGAAATATATCAGCTACACGCCCTGTTTCCGTCGTGAAGCAGGCTCTTACCGCGCCGACGAGCGCGGCATGGTACGCGGACATCAGTTCAACAAGGTCGAAATGGTGCAGTACACCCTCCCCGAGAAGAGCGACGAGGCCTTCGACGAGCTGGTTGCCAACGCCGAGGGACTTGTAAAGGGCCTTGGCTTCCATTTCCGCACCGTAAAGCTTGCCGCTGAGGACTGTTCGGCGTCCATGGCGCGCACCTACGACATCGAGATCCACATTCCCTCGATGGACGGCTACAAGGAGGTCAGCTCGGTCTCCAATGCGCGTGATTATCAGGCGCGTCGCGGCATGATGCGCGTAAAGAGAGCCGATGGAACCATTCAGTATCTTCACACGCTCAACGGAAGCGGTCTTGCCACCAGCCGTATTTTCCCTGCCATCGTGGAGCAGAACCAAAATGCCGACGGTAGCGTGAACGTTCCCGACGTTCTTCGCAAGTATCTCGGCGTTGACGTTATCAAAAAGTAATTGCTGCATGGGGAAGTCTTAGGATTTCCCCATTCTTTGAAGAAAGGAAATGCCTATGCTTCAAGTTTTGAATGCCGAGCCCACAATATTGGAAAATGTTGGAAATTTCTTTCGCGATTTTTTCAATCCCAAGCTGGAGGGCTATACCAATTTTGAATTCAGTGAGGGCGCGCCCAGCCTGAAGATCATCATCTTCGGCCTGTTTATCGGCGTTTTGATCGCCTCCTTTTCCATGATCTTTATCAAAACCACGCTCGGACGCTTGGTACGGGCGATCTTGGCGAAAAACGCGCTGGATGAAACAGACGCCGTAACGCTTGCCGATTGCGGCTTGGACAAGCATATCTTCATTCGCATGGCACTCCGCCACGGCTACACGCTCAGACGTGTGGTACGTTGCGTGGAGGAGGAGCAGTTCTTGGCGGACGCGCAGCGTGAGCGGCAGGAATACGAGGAAAAACGACGCGAGGCCAAGAAAGAGGGCAAGCGTCTGCCCGCCTACCGTGAGCCGCGCTTTGCGAAAAAGCTCGAAGAATGCCACTTTTACATACCCGAAAAGGACAAATACACCGCCGAAATGCGCTTTCGCGCACGTGGCAGCGGCTATCCCACCTTTTTCTTCGTGCTCTTGGTCAGCATCCTGTGCATCTTTTTGATCTTTGCCATCCTGCCCCAGCTCATCACCTTCTTCGACAACGTGGTCAGCATCTTTAGCTGGAAGGGAAATCTGGCAAGGTAAAACATTTGTTCGTCGCAAGGGAAACGTGTGAGGGAACTTTTTAAAAAAGTTCTCCCACGCCCCTTCAAAAACTTTTGAAGAAAGAAAACAGGCTTCGCCGTGAAGAAAATTGTTAAAATTTAATTTGTTTTACGCGATTGCCTCACTTTCTACACGAAATCCCCCAAGAAAGGACATTGGATATGAAAAAACGACGCATTTTGACACTTCTTTTGGCCCTTTTTCTTCTGATGGGCTGTTTCTGCCTGTCCTCTTGCGAGACGGATGACGACACCTCGAATGTCACGTGGAGCTTTGACGCCGCCACGGGCGAGCTTACCATCGGCGGCAAGGGTGCGATGGAGGATTATCCCTCGGAGGATGCGGCACCGTGGGCTTCCCACTGTGAAGCCATTCAAACCGTAACGGTTAAGGCGGGCGTGACACACCTTGGAGACCATGCGTTTTACGGCTGCGAAAATCTCACCGATGTCTCTCTCCCCAACAGCTTAACAAGCACGGGAGCCTTTGTCTTCTTCGGTTGTCCAAAGCTCACCTATACCGTGTACGACAACGCCAAATACCTTGGCAACGCGAAAAATCCCTATCTCTATTTGGCAGAAGCCACCGAGCTCTCGATCTCCTCGTGCAAGATTCACCGAAAGGCCAAGCACATCGGCGCCAATGCCTTCTACAACTGCGAAAGCCTTTCGTCACTGCAGATTCCCGAGGGTGTGATAAGCGTTGGCCCTCGCGCGTTCTCTTTCTGCCTTTCGCTTGACAAGATCACGCTTCCTCAAAGCTTGTCAACCATAAGTGAGGAGGCCTTCTTTGCCTGCGCAAGCCTTACCGAGCTCAAGATCCCCGCACGCGTGACGAGTCTCGGCAGCTATATCTTTGCGGCTTGTACTTCTCTTGCCAAGATCACACTTCCCGACGGCTTGACAAGCCTGGATATGGGTGCGTTCCAGGGCTGCGAAAGCCTTGCCGAGATCACGCTTCCCGACGGCTTGACGGACATTGGCGCTATCGCCTTCTCCCGCTGCACAAGCCTTGCCGAGATCACACTTCCCAAGGACTTAACGAGCATTGGTTCGGATGCCTTCCAAGATTGCAAGAGCCTTGTCGAGATCACAATTCCCAATAGTGTGACAAGCGTGGATGCACTTGCGTTCATGGGCTGCGACAACCTCGCCTCGATTACCATTCTTTCCAAAAACGCGGAGATTGCCGGAAACATCTCCGACATGCTTTTCACAATCCCCGATACCGCCACGATCTACGGCTACCGCGGCTCGACTGCCGAGGCCTATGCCGAATGGTACGATCGAACCTTCGTCGCACTTGACTGACGAAGGGCTTCACTTCAAATTTTGATTTGTCGGGGAATTACGTTTAGGAAAACTTTTTAAGAAAATACGAGTTTGCTTCGCAACCTCGGTTAACAAATTGGTTGCGTCACTAAAAGTGCCGCATTTGCTTCGCAAACCCCAATTTGTTACAGTTTCCCTAACACCCTTCAAAAACT
>SVRO01000035.1 GCA_015064795.1 Oscillospiraceae bacterium
CTTTGTCGGCGTGTAAGCTTTGCGCTGACGGACAACCGCTTCGCGGTTCTCCGTCCCAAAATGACGTGAAGTTTGTGCAAACCCATGCTAGAAAGGTTTTGATCCAACTTTTTCAAAAGTTGGCGGGTTCCAAGGGCAGAGCCCTTGGCGTCCCCCCTACAAACATCAATTTCAAAAATTGTGGGAACTTTTTGGAAGATTTTTCGTCTGTAGGGATAGAAAAGCCTTTTTGGGCGATCCGAAAGGAGAATTTTATGAAAATGATGAAGAATATGAGAACCGTTTGGAACGGGAAGAAGATGTTTTGTTTTGCTCTGGCTCTTTTGTTGCTTTTTGCGCTGGTTTCGTGCGGTGCGGCGAAGGAAAGCAATTTGAGCGGCGCCTACCGCGACGAAATGTACGAGGCTCCGATGGAGGACGGAAAGTACAAGGACATGGTGTCCTCGGAGCATCTTGGCTTGAATGGCGGTGCGGGCGTTGACAAGGAGGAGGCGGAAACCGTCGGGGGCGAATTTGAGGAAAAGCTGATCGTAACGGTCACGCTTCGCGCGCAGACCAAGGAATACGATGCGGCTCTTTCCTCGATTCGCGGTGCGCTTTCGTCGCTTGGCGGCTATGAGGAGTCCTTTTCGAGCAACGGAAAGAGCTACGGAAGCTCGGACTCTTATTGCCGAAGCGCGTATTTGACCGTCCGCGTTCCGTCGGATAAGCTTGCCGACTTTCTTTCGGCGGTCGGCAAGCAGGTGAACGTGGTGAACGAGCAGATCGGACGCGTAAACGCCACCGAGGAATACTACGACCTCGCCGCTCGCGTACGCGTGCTGGAGGAGGAGCGTGCGGCCTATGAGAATATGCTTGCAAAGGCCGTAAATGTGGAGGAGATCCTGCTTATCAAGGACAGACTCTATAACGTCATTTCCGAGATCGAGTCGGCCAAAACGCGTATGAAGGTGATCGACAGCCGCGCTTCCTACTCCACCGTGCATCTGACACTGGAGGAGGTCGTGGATTATGCGGTCGTCACCACCCCGAAGACTACCTTCGGCGCGCGCATTGCAAAAGCCTTCACGCGAAGCTGGAAGAATTTTGCCGACGGGTTCCAAGATTTTACGGTTTGGTTTGTCGGCGCGATCCCGACACTTTTGGTGCTCACGGTGATCGGTGCAGGTGTGAGCGTGATCACCGTGATCTCGACTCGCCGCCTCAAGAAACGGACGCAGAAGAAGGACGAAAATAACGTTAAATTTTGATTTGTAGTGGGGAACGCCAAGGGAACTTTTTGAAAAAAGTTCCGAGCCGAAGGCGACGAGAACCGCTCAAAAACTTTTCTCGCGGGCAAAATGGGTTGGGGTATTGCACCAACGAACGAAAACGCGATAACGAACGTGAGAACCGAAATCTAAGTCATTTTGGGACGGAAAACCAACGCGTTGGTTTTCCGTCCCAAAATGACGTAAAGTTTAAGCGAACCCTGCGAGAAAAGTTTTCGTCCCTCCTTTTTCAAAAGGAGGGCGGGGTGTGGGGCGGCGCCCCACAGGAAGTCACAGACAAGCATCAATTTGTTGACAAAAAATGGGTTAAGGCGAGAGCCTTAACCCATTTTTTAGTTGTAGTAGAAATTCGAGGGGGAGGATTTCAGCGAAAGTCCCTTTAGAAGCGAGGTGTCGACGGTGATCTCTGCCTCGTATGCCGCGAGGCGTGCGGTGAGCAGGGAGTCGATGAGGTTACCGTGGAAGTCGTACACGCCGTAGAGCGAGTCGGTAAACCATTGGGTGTAGCGTTCGTCGGCGTAAGCTCCTGCCTCCACAGGATATTTGCGGATCAGGTGAATGCCCGCGTCGGTCTGCAGGATGGCAAGCTCGCCAACCTCCAGCTCGGCAAGCTTGGCGGCGATCGCGTCAAGCGTCTTCCAATCGGCCGAAATCGAGGAATAGGAGGTGGCGGTGCTGAGATAATTCAAGGCGTCGGCATCGTAGTCATTTCCAAACTCCTCGTCACTGTAAGACTGGCGGAGCGTCTCGAAGGTTGCGGCCGACTCGTTTTCAGCCACGTCCCGTAGCTTGAGGGCCAAATTCAAGCGGTCCAGCATTTCCTCCTTGGTATACTCTTGGGACACTTGATTGCCCTTGGCGTCAAGCACGGGCTTGCGTCGGCCGACCTCCTTGTCGTAGGCGATGCGGCCGTCCTCGGTATAGTAAACGAACGCGCCGTCCTCGACCTTGCGGATACCGTTTTCGGTGTCGTAGGCAATCGAGCCGTCGTTTTGGTAGTAGATCTCATCCCCGTTTTTGTCGGTTTCAAAGAGATAGTAGAAATTGGAGAGAAGGATCTGCTTGAAGGCAACGTAATTTTCCTTAAGGTAGTCCTCCTTGAGCGGCGCGGAGATCTTGGAGCCGTTCTGGCCGTAAAGCGAGTGGATCAGATATTCGACCTCCTTTACCATGAGCTTATATTCGCGCAGAATGTCGTAGTTGGCACCGAATTCGGCCAAAATGGAATTCAGCTTGGCCTTTTTGCCGTCGCCGTCCTCGGCAACGAGCGTTGCCATCTCCTCGTCAACAGCCTTGACGTACGACGCGGGAAGCGTAAGCTCCAGCTCGTCAAAGAGAGCCAGCGCCGCGGCGTAGCTTTTCAGCTTATTGAAGACCTCGGCGGTATAATAGTCATCGTAGGTGCTGGAGGTGTCGTCAATGACGGTTCCCCAAAAGGCCGCACTGTTGGCGTTGCCGTAGCTTTGCGCGATGGCAAAGGCCATCTCTCCCTTGCGGATCGAGAGCATGAGCTGATAGAGGTTGACCGAGATCTCGCGGTCATCTACCTTCATCAGCGTCCGCGCCTTGCCACCGCACGCGGTAAGCGTGGCGAGAAGCATCAAAAGCGCTAACAAAAGCGCGAGAAAACGACGTGCTTTTTTCATATAAAAATCCTTTCTTTTTGGAGTTTGCTTCAAATTTTGATTTGTAGGGGAGTTTATGTGGGGCGTTGCCCCACACTCCACCAGCCTTTTGAAAAAGGCTGGGCGAAAACTTTTCTCGCATTGGTACGCTTCAACTTTACGTCATTTTGAGCCGCGAAAGCTACACGCGCAGAAAAGAAAGCGAGATTTCTTTGTCTGCCGCGTGGCTCGCGGCGTAAATGTTCTTCGCACAAGGTGCGAAGAACCAAAATGACTCGGAACCCCCTTACAATATTGCTTTTGCAGACTTTTTAGTAAAAAATTTCAGAAAAGTTTTTGAGGGTCATAGGGAACTTTTTTTCAAAAAGTTCCCTATACGTTCTCCTCGTTCTCCTCGTTCTCTTCGTTCTCCTCCGCGTCCTTTTCGGCGGCGAGTTTCAAATAGCGCTCGAAAATACGGGCGAGGAGGAGGGGGGGATTGGCGGCCAGCTTTTTGTCGGCCTTTCCGAGATTGACGGCCACCGAGACGCGCGAGGAGAGCGAGGCCTTAAGGCAGCCGAATTCGTCCGAGAGATCCGACCAGACCTCAATGTCAAAGTGGGAGGGGTAGATATAGATGATGTTTCCTTCTTGTTCGATCTCCCCGATGCCACAGGCAATACCGATGCCACGCGCGAGGGCAATGGCAAGCAGGTTTTTGGTGGGCTTTGGCATTTCGCCGAAGCGGTCGATCAGCTCGTCTGTGATGTCCGAATGATCCTCTTGCGTGCGGATCATGGCGATCCGCTTATAAAGCGCCATACGTTGCGCGGCGAAGCGGACGTAGCTTTCGGGCAGGAAGGCGTCGAGCTTGAGGTTGATCTTACACTCGGCCTCCTCCTTTGGCTTTTCGCCCTTTTCCTCAAGAATGGCCTCGTTGAGAAGCTTGATATAGAGGTCGTAGCCCACAGCGTCGAGATGGCCGTGCTGCTTGGCACCCAGCAGGTCGCCTGCGCCGCGCAGCTCTAAGTCGCGCATGGCGATCTTGAAGCCCGCACCGAACTCGGCGTAATCACGAATGGCCTCAAGTCTCTTTTCGGAAATTTCCGAGAGAGCCATTCCCTTGGGGTATGTGAAGTACGCATAAGCGCGGCGCGAGGAGCGTCCCACACGGCCGCGGAGCTGATGCAGCTGAGAAAGGCCCAGCCGATGCGCATTGTCTACGATGAGTGTATTGGCGTTGGGAACGTCGATGCCGGTCTCGATGATGCTGGTGCTGACGAGAATATCGGTCTCGCCCTTGAGCATGGAGCTCCAGATGTCCTCCAGCTCCTCCTTTTCCATCTTGCCGTGTGCCACGCGGATATTGGCGTCGGGGAATTCCTCGGCGATGCGGCGCGCGAGGGTGTTTATCGACTCGATGACGTTGTGCATATAAAAGACCTGTCCGCCGCGTCTGAGCTCACGGCGAATGGCCTCAAATACGATGCCGTCGTCGTCCTCAAGGACGTAGGTCTGCACGGGCAGACGGTCGGTGGGTGCCTCGTCGAGCACCGAGATGTCGCGAATGCCGCCCATGGCCATATTGAGCGTGCGGGGAATGGGGGTGGCGGTCAGCGTCAGCACATCGACATTGCCCGCGATCTGCTTGATCTTTTCCTTTTGCGCCACGCCGAAGCGTTGCTCCTCGTCGATGATGAGAAGGCCGAGCGACTTGAAGGTGATGTCACCCGACAGGAGTCGGTGCGTGCCGATGATCAGGTCGGTCTCGCCGCGCGCGAGCTTGCGGATCGACTGCGCGATCTGCTTGGGCGTGCGGAAGCGCGAGATCATATCGACCTCCACGCCGAAGGCGCGCATACGGCTGAGGGCGGTTTGGTAATGTTGAAGCGCCAAAATGGTGGTTGGTACGAGGAGCGCTACCTGCTTGCCGCCGAGTATCGCCTTGTAGGCGGCGCGGAAAGCCACCTCGGTCTTGCCGTAGCCCACGTCGCCGCACAGCAGGCGGTCCATGGGGGTGGATTTTTCCATATCCTCCTTGATGTCGGCAATGGCGTCGAGCTGAGCCGAGGTCTCGTCGTATTCAAAGGAGTTCTCAAAATCCGACTGCATATCGTCGTCCGCTGGGAAGGCGAAGCCGTCGCGGCGCATACGCTCGGCGTAAAGCTTGATAAGATCCTTGGCGATATCCTTGACGGCCGCGCGTGTTTTCGACTTGGTGCGGCCCCATTCGGCACCGCCGAACTTGGAGAGTCGGACCACGCCGTCCTCGGCGCGCGCACCGATATATTTGGACACGAGATCCATTTTTTCCACGGGCAAAAAGAGCTTGTCGCTTCCCGCGTAGCGAATGTTGATATAGTCGTGCGAAACGCCGTCCACCGTCAGCTTCTCGAGGCCCTCATAAATGCCGATGCCGTAGCTTTCGTGTACGACGTAGTCACCGATCTCAAGATCAGCGGCCGAGAGAATGGCCTCGGTGCCGCGCTTTTTGCGGCGGGCGGTCTTAAGTCTTCCCGACGCGGCATTCGCGCCGCTTTTTCCGTCGGGGCAGAGCGAGAAGATCGAAACGCGTGGGGAAGAGAGCTCAAAGCCGCGCAAAAATTCGCGCCATTTGATGAACACCGTGCCGACGGGGAGCGTCCCCGCGGTAAATTCTTCGGCTTCGGACTCTACGGACGTGCGGAGTCCCTTTTCCGAGAGCCAACCGCCGATGTTTTTGGCCGAGGTCTCGTTTTCGGCGATCACAACGGTCTTAAAGCCGCTTCGGATGGCGTTTTCGAGATCCTCAAGGAGAAGGTCGAATTTTTCGTCGTAGGTCACGAGGTGCTTGGTGCGGAAGGTGAAAAGGCCGCCTAAGCGCTCGCCCGACGAGGACGCGCCCAGCGAATCAAGGCGCAGAGCCACCGATGCGGCGCAAAATTGATGGAAGCGCGCCGTGGGACAGGCGAATTCGGCGTTTTTGGGGGAGATCGTGCCGCTTTGCAAAAGGTCGGTCACGGTCTGTGCCAAGGACATCTCGGCCGCGCGCAAGCGTTCCTCCACCGCCGCGTGTGCGCGGAGTATCGTCAGCGGACGCTCGCCGAAATAGTCGAGCAGGCATTGCCGCTCGGGGTAGACGAGCGAGATATATTTGTCGATGAATTTTAGGTCAAAGTCGTTGTTGGCAAGGCAAAGCTCGACGGCCGAAAGCTCCTTTTGCATCTCGCGTACCGCGTTTTCATTCTTCGAGCGCTTGCTATGTGCAAGGAGCGCGGCGTGAATGGCCGTGAGGCTGTCGCGGTCGGCAAGCACCTCGTGTGCGGGCGGAAAGCAGATGCCGTCAAAGTTTTGGAGAAAGCGTTGCGATTCGGGGTCAAAGGAGCCGATGCGGTCAACCTCATCACCGAAAAGCTCCACACGGAAGGGGGCGGGCTTGCCGTCGAATTCGGCGTCTCCCACCGTGTCAAAGAGGGGAGGGAAGACGTCGAGAATACCGCCGCGAATGGCAAACTGTCCCACACCGTCCACCATATCCACACGCACGTAGCCCGCTTCACTCAGGCGGCGCGCGTAGTCCGTAAGGTCGATGCGCGTGTCAAAGTCGATGCGGAAGGAGGCGTGCGATAAGCGTTCCTTGGGGATGGTATAGCCGAGCGCGGCGTCGGGGGTTGTGACCACGGCGTCAAGCGTGCCCGAGACGAGCCCCCAAAGCACGCGTAGCCTCTCATGCTCGTAGTCATGGGAGGCGGTGATGTCATATAGGTTGAGGTCGCGCACGCCGAACACGGCGGACGCGATGCCGAAGCGTTCCAAGGTTTCGCTCGTTCGCGCGCAGTCCTTGTCAGTGGCGCAGAGAATGAGTGCGGTGCCGCCTCGCTCGCGCCGAATATCTTCCAAAAGGCAGACGAGCGCGGCGTCCGACGCGCCGTCGCAAAGGCCGCCCACCGCAATGGGCAGGGGCTTGGGAATGGTGAAATCCAGGAGTGCGGTATTCAGAAGCTGGCCGTATTCCTTGTCCAGCCGCAAAAGATCGGTTAAAATGCTCATACGTTTTCCTTTGCGTTGCAGATGCGAATGGCCGTCTCGCTGTCACCCGAAAGGTAACGGAGAACGCCCTCGTAGGCTTGTTCAAAGCGGGCGAAAAGAAGCTTTTGCTCGTCCTTTGAGAATTCCGAGAGCACCCAATCGGCAAGGTCGTAGTCGGGGTGGGGCTTGGCACCCACGCCGAAGCGGATGCGCGGAAATTCGTCGGTGTTCATCTGCGTGATGATCGAGCGCAGGCCCCTCTGTCCGCCGTCGCTGCCCTTCAGTCGCATCCGCGCGCGTCCGACGTCAAGCGAGATGTCGTCCGAAAAGACCAAAATGTTTTCGGGTGCGATCTTATAGAAGGCCGCCGCTTCTTTTACGGCAAGGCCCGAGGCGTTCATGAGCGTTTGGGGCTTCATCAGAAGCACTCGCTTGTCACCAAGCGTTGCTTCGCCGCAGAGTGCTTTGAATTTCACGCGGTCGACCTTCACGCCTGCCCTTTGCGACAGGTAATCCATCATCAGAAAGCCTGCGTTGTGCCGCGTGTTAAAGTATTTGTCGCCGGGATTTCCAAGACCTACGATAAGGTGCGTGATCGGCGCGCTTTTGCTCTCCTTCCCGGCGGAGATCTCCTTGAAAATATCAAAAATGTTGGCCATGTGTCTTTCCTTTTTTTATTTGTAAATTGATGTTTGTAGGGGAGAACGCCAAGGGCTCTGCCCTTGGAACCCGCAAGTTTTTGAAAAAACTTGACTAAAACTTTTCTTGCATGGGGATGTGCAAACTTCACGTCATTTTGGGACGGAAAACCGCGAAGCGGTTGTCCGTCAGCGCAAAGCTTACACGCCGACAAAGAAAGCTCGCTTTCTTTTCGGCGATGTAGCATTTGCGCGCCCTCGGCCGTCTCCCCAGACGGCCTCAAAATGACTTGGACACCGTCTCTCACGTTCGTTTTTGCTCATTCGTTCGTTTTTCAGATCGGCAACATCCATTTTGACCGCAGGAAAAGTTTTTGAGGGTGGTAGGGAACTTTTTTCAAAAAGTTCCCTACACGTTCTCTCCCCGATAAATCAAAATTTGAAGTCGTGTTTTTTTAAGATGGGAGCGAGGACCTGCCAAAGCAGGAGAGAGGTAGCGATACCGCCTGCCGCTTGAATGAGGTTGCCCGTGACGGCGGGCAGAGCGCCGCCGATGCCGTAGAGGGCCCATTCGTAGAGGAAGTAGCCTGCGACCATGAGTGCTTCGGCAAAGAAAGCCGAGAGGATGCGGCGGAGTGCCGAGGAGTGTTTACGGCACATAAAGCATGCAAGGCAAGCCATGGCGGCCTTGAGGATAAAGGTGGCGGGAATATAAACGGGGTAGCCTGCCACAAGGTCGGCAAGTGCACTTCCGATACCTGCCGCAAGCGAGGCATAAAGCGGGCCTAAAAGCCAACCTGCCAGAAGCACAAAGCAGTCACCAAGGTGTATGTATCCGTTTAAAAACGGAATTTTCAGAAAAAGCGTAGCAGAGAAGCAGAGCGCGGCAAACAGAGCCGCTACGGTCAGACGGCGAACATTGTTTTTTTTCATAGTTTAACCTCAAAAAGCCGCCTTTGCGGCGGTATAGTGATATAAGACATAAAGTTTTGTATTATTATATTTCTTTTTTGCGCTTTTGTCAACAAGCGAAAAAGGGATATTCCTGTGTTCACAAAAAAGTTACAAAGTTTTGGAGGCGATTTCGTTAAAAGTATAGCAAAAAAGGAAAAAATATGATATAATATTTGCGCCGTATTTTAGGGCGGCGGTTTTTTGTCGCGAAAATCGGCATTTTCCTTTGAAATCTATTATATTTTATGGAGGTTATATCACATGGCAAAGAAGTATTGTTATCTCTTCTCCGAGGGTAACGCCAACATGCGTGAGATCCTTGGCGGTAAGGGAGCAAACCTTGCAGAGATGACCAATATCGGTCTTCCTGTTCCCCAGGGCTTCACGATTTCGACCGAGGCCTGCACGCAGTACTACGAGGATGGACGTCAGATCAACGACGAGATCATGGCCGAGATCATGGAGTACATCGTAAAGATGGAGGGTGTTACCGGCAAGAAGTTCGGCGACCTTGAGAATCCCCTTCTCGTTTCGGTTCGTTCGGGTGCTCGCGCATCCATGCCCGGTATGATGGATACCATTTTGAACCTTGGTCTTAACGAGGAAGTCGTTGAGGTTATGGCAAAGAAGTCGGGCAACGCTCGTTGGGCTTATGACTGCTACCGCAGATTTATCCAGATGTACTCCGACGTCGTTATGGAGGTTGGAAAGAAGTACTTCGAGGAGCTCATCGACAAGATGAAGGAAGAGAAGGGCGTAAAGCTTGACGTAGAGCTTACGGCTGACGACCTCAAGGAGCTGGCAAATCAGTTCAAGGCCGAGTACAAGGCCAAGATCGGTCAGGACTTCCCCTCCGATCCCAAGGAGCAGCTGATCGGTGCGGTTAAGGCCGTATTCCGTTCTTGGGACAACCCCCGTGCAAACGTATACCGCCGCGACAACGACATTCCTTATTCTTGGGGTACAGCCGTTAACGTACAGGCAATGGCATTCGGTAACATGGGCGACAACTGCGGTACCGGTGTTGCGTTCACCCGTGACCCCGCTACCGGTGAGAAGAAGCTGATGGGTGAGTTCCTTACCAACGCACAGGGTGAGGACGTTGTAGCAGGTGTTCGTACGCCTATGCCCATCGCTGAGATGGCTAACAAGTTCCCGGCTGCATTCGAGGAGTTCAAGAAGGTTTGCGAGATCCTTGAGAACCACTACCACGACATGCAGGACATGGAGTTCACCATTGAGAACGAGAAGCTTTACATGCTTCAGACCCGTAACGGTAAGAGAACGGCTCCCGCTGCTCTCCAGATCGCCGTTGACCTCGTTGCCGAGGGCCACAAGACCAAGGAAGAGGCCGTTCTTATGATCGACCCCAGAAACCTTGACACGCTTCTTCATCCCCAGTTCGACGCGAAGGCGCTGAAGGCCGCAACCCCCATGGGCCGCGGACTTGGTGCTTCTCCCGGTGCCGCTTGCGGACAGGTTGTCTTCTCCGCAGAGGACGCTGAGGCTTGGAAGGCAGCAGGCAAGAAGGTCGTTCTCGTTCGTCTTGAGACCTCTCCCGAGGACATCACCGGTATGAAGGCTGCTCAGGGTATCCTGACGGTTCGTGGCGGTATGACCTCTCACGCAGCCGTTGTTGCTCGCGGTATGGGTAAGTGCTGCGTTTCGGGTTGCGGTGACATCAACATGGACGAGGAGAACAAGAAGTTCACGCTTGCAGGTAAGACCTTTGTTGAGGGTGATTACATCTCCATCGACGGTTCTACCGGTAACATCTACGACGGCATCATCAAGACCGTTGACGCTGAGATCTCGGGCAACTTCGGCACCATCATGGGCTGGGCTGACGAGTTCCGTAAGCTGAAGGTTCGCACCAACGCCGACACGCCTACCGACGCAAAGAAGGCTCGCGAGCTTGGCGCTGAGGGTATCGGTCTTTGCCGTACCGAGCATATGTTCTTCGAGGCAGACAGAATTGCGGCATTCCGTGAGATGATCTGCTCCGACACTGCTGAGGAGAGAGAGGTTGCACTTGCAAAGATCCTTCCTTATCAGCAGGCTGACTTCGAGGCTCTCTACGAGGCTCTCGAGGGCAACCCCGTTTGCATCCGTTTCCTTGACCCGCCTCTCCACGAGTTCGTGCCCACCACCGAGGAGGACATTGCCCTTCTTGCAAAGGCTCAGGGTAAGACCGTTGAGGACATCAAGGCTATCATTTCCTCGCTCCATGAGTTCAACCCCATGATGGGTCACCGTGGATGCCGTCTTGCCGTAACCTATCCCGAGATCGCAGCAATGCAGACCAAGGCAGTTATCCGTGCGGCAATCAACGTTCAGAAGAAGCATGCAGATTGGAACGTCGTTCCCGAGATCATGATTCCTCTGGTTGGCGACGTGAAGGAGCTTAAGTACGTCAAGAGCGTTGTTGTAGCTACGGCTGACGCCGAGATCGCTGCAGCAGGCGTTGCTCTTAAGTACGAGGTTGGTACGATGATCGAGATTCCGAGAGCTTGTCTCACGGCTGACGAGATCGCCGCTAACGCTGACTTCTTCTGCTTCGGTACCAATGACCTCACGCAGATGACCTACGGCTTCTCGCGTGACGACGCCGGCAAGTTCCTTGGTGCTTACTACGATGCGAAGATCTTCGAGAACGATCCCTTCGCAAAGCTTGACACCACGGGCGTTGGCAAGCTCATGAACATGGCTGTAACCCTTGGCAGACCCGTAAACAACAACCTCCACGTTGGTATTTGCGGTGAGCACGGTGGTGACCCCACGTCGGTTGAGTTCTGCCACAAGATCGGTCTCGACTACGTTTCTTGCTCGCCCTTCCGTGTTCCGATCGCTCGTCTGGCAGCCGCTCAGGCAGCTCTTAAGTAATTCGGATAAAAGAGCAATAAGTAAATCGTAAACTTTGGCAGCCTCACCGTTTTCGGTGAGGCTGCTTTTATGCTCCTTTGAGCGCGAAAGCCCAATTTTTTTCATACCCCTTGCAAAACCAAAGCTTTTATGATAGAATAAAAGCGTAAAGGAGGCGATATACATGTTGAAAAAGATCTCGGCAGTCATTTTGTGCATATTCCTGTTGCTTTGCTTGCTTGCCTGTGAGAATAACGCCGTTATCCCGCAGGGTGGCACCGACATCTCTCAACCGGAGACCCAACCGGATAAACCGCTACCGACCATGGATGTTTTTCATACGGAAAACATCGTTCGCATTACCTTTTTTGGATACTACGGCGAGGGAACGCCGGTAGAAGTTCCAAGCGAAAATATGGAGGAAATTATAGCTTGGCTTGATTCCTTTACGCTGGAGGAAGAGATTTTGGAAGATGTTGTCCCCGGAAACAACACATGGTGTGTTGAAATTGAATATTCCGACGGTGCTTTTGTGAAACAAGGCTTGAGTTCCATAAAGGTGGGGGATACCGGGTACTATCTGGACTATGATCAACCTCCCGAATGCTTTAAGAAGCTTATATCACAATCAATTCTTGAAATTTAAATTTTATATTGTTATCGAAAGCCTTTGCCAAAATCGGCAAGGGCTTTTTGTGCTTCGTTGATAAATTGATGTTTGTAGGGGAGGACGCGCTCCCGCGGGGCCACCTTTTGAAAAAGGTGGACGAAAACTTTTGCCGCATGGGTGCGCGAAAACTTCACGTCATTTTGAGCCGCGTACAGCGCACGCGCAGAAAAGAAAGCGAGCTTTCTTTGTCTGCCGCGTGGCTCGCGGCGTATATGTTCTTCTCGCTTTAGCGAGAAGAACCAAAATGACTCGGAGCCCCTTTCCAATAAAGTTTTTGCAAACTTTGTAGTGAAAAATTCCAGAAAAGTTTTTGAAGGGTGGTAGGGGAACTGTAACAAATTGGGGTTTGCGAAGCAAATGCGGCACTTTTAGTGACGCAACCAATTTGTTAACCGAGGTCGCGAAGCGAACTCGTATTTTCTTAAAAAGTTCCCCAAGCGTAACTCCCCGATAAATCAAAATTTGCAACGCGTTCTTTTTCGACAAACCTCAATTTATATAACAAAAGGCGCTTCCGCGGAAGCGCCTTTTTCGGCCATGTTTTTAGTTGTTGTCCTCGAGGTAGATAACGACCTTACGGTTGTTTTCCGAGCCGATGGAGTTGGTAGCCACGCCCTTGATGTTCTGTACCTCGGAGTGAATGATCCTTCTCTCGTAGGGGTTCATGGGCTCAAGCATGATGCTCTTCTTATACTTCACGACCTTATCGGCCATTCTTCTGGCGAGCGCGCGGAGGGTTTCCTCGCGCTTTGCGCGGTAGTTCTCGATGTCAATGGTGATCTTGGTGAACTCGCGCTTCTCGCCCTCCTCCTTGCGATTGGCGGCAAGGTTGGCGAGGTACTGAAGCGAGTCCAGCGTTTCGCCGTGGTGACCGATGAGAATGCCGACGTTCTTACCCTCAACGGTGAGAAGAGTCTCGCCGTCGTCACGGGGCGTTGCCGTAACTACGGCCGCGATCTCCATGTCCTCAAGGAGCTTCTCAAGGAATTCAATGGCAATGTCGGTGCCGTTTTTGCCGTAGGTGGCGTGAATGACGGCGGGGGTTGCTCCGATGCCGAGGAAGCCCTTCTTTGCTTCCTCAACAACGGTATATTGGATGGCGTCAGCGCTCGGTGCGCCAAGCTCCTCTACGGCCTTGGCGATTGCAAGCTCTACGGTTTTTGCTGTTACTGTGATCTCTTTTTTCATGATATTTATTCTCCGTTTATCCTTTAGTCATTCTTTCTCAGTCGTTCTTTTGGGGCTTGTCGGAGTCGTCCTTCATGGGCGCTCTTTCGATGGGTGTTTCCTCTGCAGGAGAAGCTTCCTTCGGCTTTGTCTCCTTTTTGGGAGCGGGCGGTGTGGGCTCGTCATCGTCGTCGATGTGATGGAGCGAGCGAGGCTTCTGGCCGTTATTGCTGCTTGCCGTTCTTGCGGGAGCGTGGCTCTTTTTGCCCTTCAACTCCTTTTCAGCCGCCTTGATATCCTCTTCGGTACATTTAGGCAGGGGCATGGTTCGGCTGAGAATAAACTGCTTAAGGGTGCCAAGAAGGCTCTTGAAGATCCAATAAACGCTGATGGTTGCAGGAACGATAAAGGAGATATACACGCTCATCAGAGGCATGGAGATATCCATGATGTTGTTGGAGCAGCCCATCTGCGCGTCGTTTGCCGTGGTGGCCTGGTAGGTGAGCTTTCTCGTGAGCTTCATG
>SVRO01000036.1 GCA_015064795.1 Oscillospiraceae bacterium
ACCGCCCCGTTGCTTCACGAGCTGATTGAGAAGATCGTTATCCATCAAGGTGTTACAAGCCCCGACGGCTTCAAAGACCAAGAGGTTGAAATCTTCTACCGCTTCATAGGCAAAATCGAATTTTAACTGAATATAAAACAATGCAGTGCTTCGTATGTCTTTAATTAAGGCATACGAAGCACTGCATTTGTGGACACAAACGCAAAAGCTGGCATACTTTTTTCAAGATATGCCGTGTTTTTGAAAACTGTCCTTTAGAGTACAGCTCTATCGTGTTTGCTCTTTTTTATCATTCAAACAAATCCAAAAGATCAAGCGGATGGTGGACGATGACATCGGCACCTGCTTCCTTGAGAATTTCAACCGAGCGGTAGCCCCAGCTTACGCCCACGGCCATAAGTCCCGCGTTCTTGGCAGTAATCATATCGACGTTGCTGTCACCCACGAGCGCACATTCGCACGGTGAAACGCCAAGCTCGTCGGTCAGCGTAAATACGCATGCAGGATCGGGCTTTGCGGCAACGCCGGGACGCTGACCGCGCGCGATCTTGTAGGTACCATTGGGCAAAAGTGCTTCTGCAAGCGGCGGCATATAGGCGTCCGGTTTATTCGAGAGAATGGCAAGGAGATAACCACGCCGATGGAGCTCGGTGAAAAGCTCGGGAATGCCTTCGTAGGCGGTTTTGGTTTCCATGTAGACCTTATCGTACATTTGGCGATAAAGCGCGAGCACCTCGGTGACCTTTTCCTCGTCCTTTTGTAATTCTTGAGGAAGCGAGCGCCGTATCAGCTCACGGGCACCGTTGTTGATGTTTCGAAGGACGTCCTCGTTTGTGCTTTCGGGGTAGCCGAGCTCGTTCATCGTAAGGTTGATGCCATGCTTGAGTGCGTCAATGGTGTCGGCGATCGTGCCGTCGAAATCGAAAATAACAGCCTTTATTTTTTTCATATTTTTAATCCTTTTCGTGGTTTTGAATCAGCTTTCGTGCCGCAAGAACACCGTCAACGGCCGAGGAGATAATGCCGCCCGCATAGCCCGCCCCCTCGCCGCAGGGGTAAAGCCCCTTGAGTGTTTGTCCGCTCTCGTCACGCGGAATGCGAATGGGAGACGTGGTGCGCGTTTCCACACCCGTGAGGAGCGCGTCGGGCAGATAAAAGCCCTTTTTGTATTCGTCAAACGCGGGAATGGCGGCCTTGAGGCTTTGGATGGCAAAGCTTGGCAAACAATCGTCAAGCGAGGAGAGAATTACGCCACGCGGATAGCTTGGTTTTACCTCACCAAGTGATTGGCTGACACGCCCTGCGAGAAAGTCCTCCATACGAATGGCGGGCGCACGATAGTCTCGTGCAAGCGAGAAGGCAAGCTTCTCGTATTTTTCTTGGAAGGCAAGACCGCCAAGCGCCGTGCCGCCAAAATCCGCAGGCGTTACCGAAACCAAAATGGCCGCGTTGGAATTTTCGCCGTCGCGTGCATGCAGGCTCATGCCGTTGGTCACGACCGCACCGCGTACCGATGTGGCGGCTACCACACTGCCGCCGGGACACATACAAAAGCTGTAAACGCTTCGTCCGTTTTCAAGATGCGTCACAAAACGATAGCTTGCTGCGCCAAGCTCGCGCGGGGGATTTTCGCCGTAGATCATACGGTCAATATGCGCGCGCGGATGCTCCACGCGTACGCCGATTCCAAAGCCGCGCGCCTCCAAAGGAATGCCATGCGAGGCTAACATCGGGAAAACGTCGCGTGCGCTATGTCCCGTGGCTAAAAGCAGGGAATCGGTGACAAGCTCATGCGCCGCGCCGTCCTTTCGGTAAGTGACACCGCGCACCGCACCCGCTTGGATGCGAATGTCCGTAAGCTTGGCACCGAAAAGCACCGTGCCGCCAAGGTCTTCGATGTGTTGGCGAATCTTTTTCACGATGCCGCGCAAAAGGTCGGTTCCCACGTGTGCTGCCGCATCGTAGAGAATACGCGCGGGCGCGCCTGCCCAAATCAGCGTTTCCAGGATCTTGCGCTTTTCGGGGGTCATAGAGCCCACCTTCAGCTTTCCGTCCGAAAAGCTTCCCGCGCCGCCCTCGCCGAACTGAATGTTGTTTTCTTCGTCAAGCTCGCCACCCCGATAGAAGCCTTCCACGGAGAGCACGCGTCGGTCTACGTCCTCGCCGCGCTCCAGCACGATGGGACGCGCGCCACACTCGGCAAGGATCAAGGCCGCAAAAAGCCCGCACGGGCCCAGCCCCACCACAACGGGACGCGTAGTAAAGGCTTTTGTCGGCGGCAGAGAAAAGGGAGCTTCTTCATATGCGGTGGCGCGCCGACGCTGGATCAAGTGCTTTTCACTTTTTTCGTCAAGCGATAGGATCACCGCCGCTTTGTAGCAAATGCTTTTGACGTCCGACGCATCGACCGCAAGGCGAAGAAGGCGCAAAGAAACCGACGGCTCGATTTTCCGTCCCAGGCGTTCTTCACACCGATCTTTTAGCATTTGTCCGTCAAAGCCGAGCGGTAAAAAGACGTCAACACGAATCATTTTTTTCTCCCAAAAGGTCTTTTTTCAAGAGATAGAAGCAAGAAGCTGCCGAGAACACCGACAGATAGGATCTCACCCACAAGCACGCCGCCCACCAGCAAAAGCCACGCGTCTTCAATGCCATAGGCATATCGCAGAACGAGAGGCACAATTACCGAATTGGCAAGAATGGGGGGGAGCGTACAAAGAAGACGCGGCTTTCCGCGAAGACCTCGCATCGCGTACGTGCCCAGCGCGCCGATAAGGGTGGCAAGTGTGCCGAACAGAATGTCGGCCCAAATGCCCGATACCAGAAGGTTGGAGAGTAGGCACCCGACCGTAAGTCCAAAGATCGCCTCGGGCATAAAAAACGGGAGAACGCAAAGCGCCTCCGCGAGACGCAGTTGCACGGGGCCGTTCGCAAGTCCCAAGAGGGAACTGAACCAAGTTAAAGCCACGTACAAGGCGCCGATCATGGCCGCACGGCAGAGTGCGGCGGTTTTGGGATGAAATCTCATGTTTTTTCTCCTTAGTTTTGTTTAAGGTGAGGATGGTTTCGAACTCACCGCGTCTATCATATCACATTTCCAAGGAAATTTCAAGTGCCATACATTATTTTTTGCCAATTTGAAGCGAATCTATTGCAAGAACGAAGAAAAAATGGTATACTAAAGCATAACATCGGTAGATTCGGAGGATATAGATATGAAGATCATGGTAGCGTCGGATATACACGGCTCGGCACTTTACTGCGAGAAAATGCTTGCTGCCTTCAAGCACGAGCGGGCAGACAAGCTGCTTTTGCTTGGAGACATTCTTTACCACGGCCCGCGCAACGATTTGCCCGAGGGCTATGCGCCCAAAAAGGTGATCGAGATGCTCAACGCCGTCAAGGAGAGTCTTCTCGCGGTGCGCGGCAACTGCGACACCGAGGTCGACCAGATGGTCTTGCAGTTTCCTATCCTTGCCGATTATGCGATTTTCTATCTTGGTGACCGCTTGTTCTACGCCACGCATGGACACAATTTCAACGAGGAGAAGCTGCCTCCCTTGCAGAAGGGAAGCATCCTGCTTCACGGCCACACGCACGTTCCCGTATACCGCGAGCATGAGGATTATATCTATATGAATCCCGGCTCGACCTCCATCCCGAAGGAAAATTCGCCGCACGGCTATATGCTGCTTACGGAAAGCGAGGCGGTATGGAAAACCTTGGATGGCCAAACGTGGCAACAATTTTCCTTTTGATAAGCGTTTGACAGAAAAAGGACTATGGCAAAAAGCCGTAGTCCTTTTATTGTTTTACATTTTTTCAAATCCTACGAGTACGCCACCCTTTTCTGCGTAAAAACTGCAAAGTCCCCGAAAGGGATGTATTTCGATCTTCGCATCCTTGAATTTTACAAGGATCAGCTCCTTTAAGCGAGTGGCTGCGGTTTCATTTTGGCAATGACCGATGCTGATCTTGCCAGAGCGGAAGCCCTCGTTCTCCAACTCCTTTACCAAGGCTTCGAGAGAACGGATCTCTCCCCGACATTTATGTATAGGCTCCAATGTTCCTTGCTCGCTTGCTTTTCCTACGATACAGATGCCCGCGATTCCAACGAGCTTGGCAACAAGGGGAGATACTCTGCCGTTATTGGCAAAGTTTTTAAGAGATTTTAGCATGAAGAGAAGCCCCGTCTTTTTTCGATACGCCGTAATCTCCTTACAAATATTCTCGTAAGACATCCCACACGTCACGCATTCTTCCAGCTTCTCAAGGAGCAGCGTGATCTCCGGCCCTGCTGAAAGGGAATCCAAAACGAATACTCGCTTTCCTTCATTTTCGGCTTCGTATATCTGTTTTGCCGTGCAAGCCGAATTGTAGCTTCCGGAAAGCCCGCTTGTAATCGTCACACAAAAGATATCGTCCGCGTTGCCAAACGCCTGTAGCCAATCGTTCGTATTGGGGCAGGAGGATTTGGATTTTCCTTTGTACTCGTATAAATAATCGACCATGGCATCTACATCAAGATTCGTGTCATCTATGAATTCTCGGTGATCGGTAAGGATCTTCATGGGTGCTGTGGAAAAGTCTACGGATGAAAGCGTAAACAGGTCGCATGAAGTATCTGCAACAATTTTAATTTCTCTCATAAAATTCCTTTCTTAGGGTGACATCGGGTTCGTATATCTACTCTCCCCCTATGTTGATTTGATAAAAGCTTTGCAGATATTATACCGTGAAATTGTTGTTTTGTCAACAATTTTGTTGTCTTTTCAACATTTTTATTTTAATGGAAAAGACGGCGCGCATACTTTATGGTATACGCACCGTCTATATGTTTATTTTGCAGTTCTCTTTTTTATGTCGGGAATAAAAATGTCGCTTTTTGCAGAGATAGGATACGTTTCCTTATTTTTTGTGCCTGTTTGTGATACCCTCGTAGGAGAGGCCGTAACGGTTGGCAATGTCGCGCGCGTAGCTCTTACCGTCGGGCTTTTGGCGTAGGATCTTGAAGGAACGGCGTCCGTCCTCGATACCCGCTACCAGCGTGTCGATCGGCTTTCCGCCGTCCTCTGCGGCGCGTTTGTTGATATTGTCGATCTCAGCGGCAAGCTCGTGCAGATGCGTGGAGAAGAGGGTACGGCAGCCGATCACGCTAAGTCCGCCCAAAACCTCAGCCGCAATGTACGAGGCCTCGAAGGAGCCGGTCGAGGAGAGTGACTCGTCCAATAGCACCAAGCTGTTTCCCGTGATAAGATGTAAAATTTCGTCAAGTCTCGCGCATTCCTCACCTAAACGCCCCTTGTCGATGGTATCGTCGGCACCTGTCGGAAAATGCGTACAAATCGCATCCACGGGACTGATCGTGACGCTTTCGGCGGGCAGAAACATACCGAGCTGTAGCATGGCTTGCGAAAGACCGAGGGCGCAGGTGATGACCGATTTTCCGCCACGGTTGGGGCCTGTCAGTACATAGATCCTTGCCTTATCGTCAAAGACAAGGTCGTTGTCCACAACCTTATCGTCGATCTTCACGGCAACGCTTGGGTTGTAAAGCCCTTTGGCGTCAAAAGCCGCCTCGTCCATGGGACGCAGGTCGGGTGAGCAAAGGGGATAACCCTTGGCCTCAAGGCGTTCGAGTGCCGCCGTGGCCTTGGTGACAAACTCGATCTCCCCAAGCATATCCAAAAGAAAGTCGGTATTGTCAAGCACGTAGCTTCTCACGATACACTTCCAAGAATGGAGCGAGGATTTGTATACCTCGCCGATGGCCGAATTGAAGGCAAGTGAGAGTGCGGTCTTTTGATTTTCGTTCTGCTTTTTTCCGAAGGGAACCAGGCTTGCAATGCAAGTATATTCGTCATCCTTGAAATTCAGACGGAGGATCTTTTCGATCACGTCGCCCGAGCGAAAGGCCTCGGGATTGATCGAAAGCACGCCTGCCTCGCGTGGACGAAGCTGGGCGTCGAGATTGACACCGATGGTCACGCTCTTGATCTCGCGAACACGCTCGGTCATTTCCGAGAGCTTTTGGTTGAGGTCGCGGTAATAGTCGCTTTCTGCCAATTCCTCAATACGCGCCGCAAAGGTTTGATACGCTTCGCTCTTCAGCTTACCCTTGAGAATAGAGAAGCCCTCGTGTAAAAGATCGACGCAGGAAATATACAGCTCGATCTCGGTCATGCTGGAAAGGTAGGAGGCGGTGTCACCGCTCTCGGCATCCAGACGGCGAAGCTCAAGGATGTCGCCAAGTATGGGAATGAGCGAGTTAAGCGTCGCAGATATGGAGGGGTTCGCCAACATATCCGCAAAGACGGCAAGGCGGTAGCGAATGACCGCGGGATCGGTGGTGAAATACTCCGAAAGCTCACTGTTTTTTAGCGAAATCAGATCGGTCATGCCAAGCTCGTCAAGAACGAACCTGTCGATGCTTGGCGTCGCTTCGCCACGCTCGTGCGCTTGCTTTGTCTCAAGGCTTGGATATATCAAAGAAAAATTGTTCAAATCCATAATCGACCGTCCTTTTTCATAGACTTTACTATTTTAATCAATATAATATATTCTATCATATTTTTCGGATTTTGTAAAGTATTTTTTCTTTATAGGTTGCAAAGGGAGGAAAAATATGCTATAATGGTTCGAAATCAATCGGCCTTGTGCCGACTCGGGAGGATTTTTTATGAAAAAGTTTATGGATTCCGATTTTCTTCTTTCCACGGAAACCGCGAAGATTCTTTACCACAACTATGCGGAAAAGCTTCCGATTATTGACTATCACTGCCATCTCTCGCCCAAGGAGATCGCCGAGGATAAGCGTTATACCAACATTACGGAGGTGTGGCTTTACGGTGATCACTATAAGTGGAGAGCCATGCGCTCCTGCGGCGTTGACGAGAGATACATAACGGGCAACGCATCGGATTACGATCGCTTTAAGGCCTTCTGCTCGATTATGCCCAAGCTGATCGGCAATCCCATATACCATTGGAGCCATCTTGAACTTCAGAGATACTTCGATTGTGACCTTGAGATCTGCGAGGCAAATTGTGACGAGATCTGGGCGATCGCTGCGGCAAAGCTTGCCGAGCCCGATATGAGTGCGCAGAGCCTTATTCGTAAGTCGGGCGTCGTTCTTCTTTGCACGACCGATGATCCCGCTGACAACCTCGAATACCATAAGCAGCTTGCTGAGAACGGCTTTGGAACCAAGGTGCTTCCCGCATTCCGTCCGGATAAGGGCATGAATATCGAGAGAAAGGGTATCACCGAATATATCAAGCTTCTTGGCGAGTCCACGGGCGTAGAGATCACCGACCTTGCTTGCTTGGAACAGGCGTACGAGATATCGCTTGATCGCTTCAGCGCTCTCGGTTGTCTGACGGCCGATCACGGTATGGATAATACCGTTGACTTTGTAAAGCCCGACCCCTACCACGCAAATGAGATTTTCAAAAAGGCGCTTGCAAGCGACGGTGCTGATATTACCGCCGACGAGCTCGTGCTTTATCGGTCGCAGATGATGCGCTTCTTCGGTATGCAGTATAAGAAGCGCGGATGGGTCATGCAGCTTCATTACGGCGTTATGAGAAACCCCAACCGCGAGATGTTTGAGAAGCTTGGCCCCGACACGGGATATGACATCATCCACGGTGCGATCTCCGCGGCATCCTTTGCCAAGATGCTCGACTACCTGAAGGATAACGACGCTCTTCCTCGCACCATTATTTATTCTATCAACCCCATTGAGAACGCCGCTATCGGCACGCTTTGCGGTGCCTTCTGCGTCGGTGACGGTAAGGGCAAGCCCACGGTAACACAAGGCTCTGCCTGGTGGTTCAACGACAACTTTGACGGTATGGTGGCACAGATGAAGTCGTATGCCAACCTTTCCGCATTCGGTAACTTCCTCGGTATGCTTACCGACTCGCGCAGCTTCCTCTCGTATCCGAGACACGAGTACTTCCGCCGTATCCTTTGCCGTATCGTCGGTGAGTGGGTAGAGGAGGGAATGTATCCCGAAAATTACGAGTCGTTGGCACAGCTGGTGGCTGATATCTGCTACAACAATACGAAGGATTATTTTGGCTTCTGTATGGATTGAGCCAAAGCCGAGAATGAGACCGCCTCATGTGTGAGACGGTCTCGTTTTATGCCAAAAATTAACAGAAGAAAATATAAAAACTGTGAAAATTTGGTTGACAAATGTTGCAAAATATGTTATATTGATTATAATTGGGGCAGAAGTGGCTTTTGCTGAAACGGAGGGCACATTTTGCCAATAACGAAATGAATTTGGAGGCTACTTTATGGAGAAAAAAATCACGAAGGGCATAGATCGAATCTGTGCGCTTTTTGATGCAGGAACCTTTGTGGAGATCGGTTCCTTCGTTCGTAGAAGCAGTAAGCCCGAGGAGTACGAGGGCGTTGTTTGCGGCTACGGTGCGATCGACGGCAAGCTGGTTTTCGCGTTTGCACAGGATAGCGACCGCATGAAAGGCGCATTTGACGAGATCCACGCGAGAAAAATTGAAAATCTGTATAAAATGGCGATTGAAAACGGTGCACCCGTGATCGCCATGCTCGATAGCGCAGGTGCTCTCATTTTTGAGGGCTCGGCTGTTCTCTCAGGTTACGGCAGAATGATGAAATGCGTTTCCGAGGCTTCGGGAATCGTTCCTCAGATCGCCGTGATCTCGGGCGTTTGCGCGGGCATGATGGCAACGACGGCGGCCATGTACGATTTCGTGATCACCGTGAAGGATCAGTCGCAGCTTTACGTCAACGCGCCCTCGGTTTCGGGCGAGAAAACGGCAGACGCCGAAGCCGCCGCCGCAAACGGCATTGCCGCACTTGTGGCAGAGAATGAGGAGAACGTGGTTCTTAAGATCAAGGAGCTTATGATGCTTCTTCCCGCCAACAATGCAGATGGCACGATGCTTGAGGTGAACGATGACGATCTCAACCGTCAGGTTGCGATTGCCGGCCTTGATGCCGACGCATTGCTTGCTACGCTTGCCGATTGCGGTAAGTTTACCGAACTGTATGCTTCCTATGATAAAGATATGAAGGTTGGCTTCGCTACCTTTGGCGGTATTACTGCAGGAGTCGTTTACGCTTGTGGCGATATTACCGTGAATGGTGCCAGAAAGGCAGCAAAGCTTGTTTCGTTCTGTGACAGCTTTAACGTTCCGCTTGTTACTCTCGTGGACTCCGAGGGTGTGAAGGGCGCCGAGGCGGCTCCGTTTGCCGCCGAGCTTGCAAAGCTTGCCTTTGCTTACACCTCCTCGAAGAATGCCAAGGTCACCGTGGTGGTTGGCAAGGCGTACGGCGCGGCGTATACGCTTATGGGCTCCAAGTCGGTTGGTGCCGACATTGCTTTCGCGCTTGAGAAGGCGGCGATCAGCGTGCTTTCTCCTGAGGCCTCGGTTGCCTTTGCATGGAACGATAAGATCACGGCAGAGAAGAGCCGCGAGGATCTTGAGAAGGAATGGAAAGAGACCTGCGCTTCTCCCGTAAACGCGGCAGAGAAGGGCGAGATCGACGACGTGATCGCAGATGCCGAGCTTCGTCAGAGAATCTGCGCCGCACTCGGTATGCTCTTCGCCAAGGCGCAGACCAAGCCCACGCGTAAGCACGTTAATATGCCTCTTTGATAGGGAGGATTTCGGATGAGAACTTTGAGTTATGTGATGCCCGAGACCTTCGGTGATCGTGTGGCCGATGCGCTTACGATGCTTATAAAGGGTATGCTGATGGTCTTCCTCGTGCTTGCGATCCTGATGATCGTTTTGATGATCATGGAAAGATTGTTCGCTTCAAAGGGCGAGAAAAAGAAAGAGGAAAAGGCAGAGCCCGTCGCGGCTCCCGTAGCGGCAGAGCCTGCGCCCGTAGCGGCGGTAGCGGATGACGGCGCACTTGTAGCGGCAATTACCGCCGCCATTGCCGTGACGCTTGCGTCCGAGCAGGGAGGCGCGTCCTCGGCAAACGGCTTCCGCGTGGTCTCCTTTAAGAGAGTCGGCAACAAATCCGCATGGAATTCCAATTGATCTATAGGAAAGGAAAGGTATAGAAATATGAGAAAGTTTAATGTAACGGTTAACGGTTTGGTATATGAGGTAGAGGTAGAAGAGGTTGGCGCATCCGCACCCGTGGCGGCTCCTGCGGCAGCTCCCGTGGCAGCTCCCGCGCCCGTAGCGGCGGCACCTGCAGCGGCTCCCGCTCCCAAGGCGGCTCCCGCAGCATCGGGCAAGGCCGGCTCGGTTGCTATTAAGGCTCCCATGCCCGGTACGATCCTTAAGATCAATGCAAAGGTCGGCGATACGGTTAAGAAGGGCGACGTGGTTTGCGTTCTTGAGGCTATGAAGATGGAGAACGACATCTGTGCTCCCGAGGACGGTGTAGTTGCTTCGGTTGAGGTTGCTCAGGGTGCTTCCGTTGCAACCGACGCGGTGCTTATCACCCTTGGTTGATCGTGTTTTCAATTCAAATCAATTGAAAGGACGAACGTAAATGCAAGCTTTACTTGACAGTATTCTTAATTTCTTAAATACGACGGGTATCGTAAGGCTTTTCGAAAACGGCGGCATTGACGCGCTAAAGACCGTAGCTATGTTTGCCATAGCTTTTGTGCTCGTCTATTTGGCCATCGTGAAGCAGTATGAGCCGTTGTTGCTCCTGCCGATCGCAATCGGTATGCTCCTTACCAATCTTCCCGGTGCGGAGATCTTCCATTTGAATTTCTTTATTGACCCCGCAGGTGTCAACTTTGGGGAGGTTCTTCGTAAGGGCGGACTTTTGGATCTTTTGTATCTCGGCGTTAAGCTCGGCATTTATCCCAGCCTGATTTTTATCGGTATCGGCGCAATGACCGATTTCAGCCCCCTGATCTCCAATCCCAAAAGTCTTCTTATGGGAGCGGGCGCACAGTTTGGCGTATTTGTCGCGTATGCGGCCGCTGTGCTTTCCACCGTCTTTACGCCTGCCGAGGCAGCAGCTATCGGTATTATCGGCGGTGCGGACGGCCCCACGGCAATCCTTGTTGCCAAGACCTTGGCTCCCGGGCTTCTGGGCGCCATCGCCATCGCGGCGTATAGCTACATGGCGTTGATTCCCATGATTCAGCCTCCGATCATGAAGCTTCTGACTACCCCTGAGGAGCGCAAGATCAAGATGACCACGCTTCGTAAGGTATCGAAGCTTGAGCTTGTACTTTTTCCGCTCCTTGTCACCTTTATCGTTGGTTTGATCGTTCCCGATGCCGTTCCGCTTGTGGGATGCCTCATGTTTGGAAACCTTCTGAATGTCTGCGGTGTGACCGACCGGCTTTCCAAAACCGCGCAAAATGAGCTAATGAACATTGTTACCATCTTTCTCGGCATCTCGGTCGGTGCTACGGCGAGTGCAGATAACTTCCTGCGTTGGACGACGCTTCTTATCATCGGTTGCGGCTTGGTTGCCTTCTGCATCTCGACGGTTGGCGGACTTCTTACCGCAAAGATCATGTGTAAGTTGACGGGCGGAAAGATCAACCCCCTCATTGGCTCGGCAGGCGTTTCTGCCGTTCCTATGGCTGCGCGTCAGTCGCAGCGTGTGGGACAGGAAGCAGATCCTTCAAACTTCCTTTTGATGCACGCAATGGGCCCCAACGTTGCAGGTGTTATCGGCTCGGCAGTTGCCGCAGGCGTGTTCCTTGCTACTTTTAAATAATTCCGCTTGAATATGTAAGAAAGGAAAATAGATATGGCACAGGTTAAAATCACAGAAACGGTTCTCCGTGACTCTCACCAGTCGCTGATCGCCACGAGAATGACCACCGAGGAAATGCTTCCGATCCTTGAGAAGCTTGACGGTATCGGTTACCATTCTCTCGAAGCGTGGGGCGGTGCAACGTTTGACGCTTGCATGAGATTTCTCAACGAGGATCCTTGGGAGAGACTGCGCAAGTTCCGTGACAAAGTAAAAAACACAAAGCTTCAGATGCTCTTCCGCGGACAGAATATTCTCGGTTACCGTCACTATTCGGACGATGTAGTGGAATATTTCGTGCAAAAGTCCATCGCAAACGGTATTGACATTCTCCGTATCTTTGACGCGCTCAACGATACGAGAAACTTGAGGACCGCTATTAACGCCACCAAGAAAGAGGGCGGTCACGTTCAGGCGGCGTTCAGCTACACCACGGGTGAGGTTTATACGCTCGACTACTACGCAAAGTATGCCAAGGAGCTTGAGGAAATGGGAGCGGATTCCATTTGTATCAAGGACATGGCGGGACTTCTCAAGCCTTACGATGCCTATGAGCTCGTAAAGGCGCTGAAGGAAACGGTAAAGCTTCCGATTCAGCTTCACACACACTACACCGCAGGCCTTGCCTCTATGACGCTTTTGAAGGCGATCGAGGCGGGTGTGGACGTAGTGGACACGGCAATCTCGCCCATGGCAATGGGCACCTCTCAGCCGGCAACCGAGACTATCGTTGCAACGCTTGCAGGTACCCCCTACGATACGGGTATTGACCTTTCCAAGCTCGACGAGATCACCAAGTATTTCACGCCTCTGCGTGAGAAATATCTTGCCGAGGGACTTCTCAATCCCAAGGCGCTCAAGGTGGACGTCAACGCGCTTCTGTATCAGGTGCCCGGCGGTATGCTTTCGAACCTTATGTCTCAGCTGAAGCAGGCCGGCAAGGAGGATAAGCTCACCGAGGTGCTGGAGGAGGTGCCGCGCGTGCGTGCGGACGTCGGATATCCTCCGCTCGTAACGCCCTCCTCGCAGATCGTCGGAACGCAGGCGGTTTACAACGTCATTCTCGGTGAGAGATATAAGATGGCAACCAAGGAGTTCAAGGGCATCGTAAAGGGCGAGTACGGAAAGACTCCCGTGGAGATCGATCCCGATTTCGTTAAGAAGATCATCGGAGACGAGCCTCGTATTACCTCGCGTCCCGCCGATGCACTCAAGCCCGAGCTTGAGGAGCTTCGTGCAAAGATCCCGCAGGGACTGATCGAGCAGGACGAGGATGTTCTCTCCTACGCACTTTTCGAGCAGGTCGCACTCAAATTCTTTGAGTACAGAAAGGCTCAAAAGTACGGTCTTGACGGTGACAACGCAGACGCCGCACTCGGCGTTCACAGCGTATAAAACAGAAAAACGGCACGGTTTTCTCTCTGCATTCTTAGCGAAGAAAAGACAGGTACAAAAAATCGGCGGAGAACTTGTTTTCTCTGCCGATATGTGTTATAATGGAGTTAATAGAAAGCCTCCCTCCGAGAGGGAGGGGGACCGCGTTAGCGGTGGA
>SVRO01000037.1 GCA_015064795.1 Oscillospiraceae bacterium
CGCGTGCGCTGTACGCGGCTCAAAATGACGTGAAGTTTGCACATACCCATGCAAGAAAAGTTTTAGTCAAGTTTTTTCAAAAACTTGCGGGGCGTGGGGCAGAGCCCCACATCGTCCTCCCCTACAAACATCAATTTATCCCAATCAATACAGGAGGTGAATTCGTGTATTCCCGTTCGAGCTTCCCAAGGGAGCCCTACCATATTCCCGAAAACTACCGCGGCAACGCCTTCCACGGCAGTAGCACCACTCCCGAGCCTCCCGTGGTGTTGCCCCCCACACAACCCGAGCCGATCGACACACCGATTGCTACGGCCGCTGACATACCCACACCCGCGCCCCCCACAGAGCCAACCGACGAGCTCCACACTTCCGAACCCGAAAGCCGAACCGTATCGGCCACCCCCAAAAAAGCGTCCCCCTCTCTCCTTTCCTCCCTGCTCCCCCCCAAGCCCAAGGGACTTAGTGGCGGCGGTCTCCTCGGCGATCTCGGTGCCGAGGAGCTACTCCTGCTCGGCGTTCTGCTCCTGCTCTCGCAAAACGAGTCGGACGACGATATCCTGCTTCTCCTGCTCCTCCTTCTGTTTTACAAATAAAGCAAGCCGAAGTGTACCAAGAGATACACTTCGGCTTGCTTTTTGCTTGGTAAATAAAACTCACTTTGTCTCAGCAATCAAAAGACCGATCGCTTCGATCGCCACGCGGATCGCGTGCTCGGTGTTGTGCTTCTCGTCGGCGGCCGTATCCAGCCCCGCGTCAAAGCGCTCTTGATTCCAAATGCAATGAAAGACCGCTCCCGTTTTCACGCCAAGTGACGCGCCCACGGTAAAGAGCGTCGACGCCTCCATCTCGCTTGCCAACACACCAAGCCGCTTCCACGCCTCCCATTTTTCAAGGAGCGCGGAGGCCGTCGGCATACGCGTAGGCGAGTGCTGACCGTAAAAGGAATCCTTGCTCTGCACCACACCCGTGCGGTGCGAATAACCAAGTGCCTCGGCCGCGCGCACGAGCGCAAACAAAACACGCGCATCCGGCACGGCGGGAAACTCGGGCGGCGCGTATTCGTGGCTGGTTCCGTCCTGCCGCACGGCTCCCGTTGCGATCACCACGTCACCGCTTTCCACCGCAAGCGAAATGCCGCCGCAGGTGCCGACACGGATAAGAACCTCAGCGCCGCACGCCACAAGCTCCTCCACAGCGATCGCGGTCGAGGGGCCGCCAATGCCCGTTGAGCAGACCGTAACCTTTTCACCGAGAAGCCTGCCCTCCCACACATTATACTCCCTGTTCTGTATCAAATGAGACGGTTCTTCCAGAAATCGAGCAATTTTCTCACACCTTGCAGGGTCTCCCGGAAGAATACAATACTTGCCCACATCCCCCTTGGATAACGGGATATGAAATTGCTTTTCATGACTGTCCAGCATAGGTTTTCTCCTTTAGTTTTTCGGCATTCCTTCGATGTAATAGGATGCCTCCATGTCGGCAACCGACAGGGCAAACGCGATCGGGAACATTTCAAACGCCTTGCCGATATTGCCGATGGCGTTCACACTCTCCGCCCCCGCAAAGCCCATATGATAGCGAATGGCAAAGGCCTCGTCGCGCGTCAGACGCATATACCCCGAAACAATGTAAACCGACTTTTCTCCATGTCCGTAGGGAAGCTTATCCTCGATGCTGTAATAGGGCACGGTCTTCCACACGCCGTTTTCCTTGACGTTGCGCGTGGTCTCCACGTAGAAATTGACCTTGCAAAGATCGTGCAAAAGCGCAACGATGGCCACCGTCTCATCCGAATAGTTCATGCCGTATTTTTCCTTTGCTCTGCTCCTTGAAAGATAATCGCAAAGGCAGTCGTAGACATTGAGGCTATGCTCCAAAAGTCCGCCCGCATACGCGCCGTGATAACGAGTGCTTGCAGGTGCAGTGAAGAAATCGCACGCGTCCGAGCAAAGATACTCCAAAAGCCTGTCGGCTCCCTCGCGCTTGATATTCTTCTTGTAGATCTCTATAAATCTTTCCCTATCCGTCATGATATATCCTTTCCGCAAAAGTCTTTTCTTTATTTTACCACATTCGTTCGAAAAAGTAAAGTACATTTTTTATCTTGACAAGCTCTGCGAAAAAGAATATAATGATAAAAACGAAAGGGGGATACCGCATGGAAAAGAAACAGGCTTTCGGCTCCTGCGAGAGCTGCGAATTTTACGACTACGACGAATATACCGACTCCTACGTTTGCACGGTCAACATCGACCAAGACGATATCGAGCGCCTCCGCTACGGCAAATCGGCCTGCCCCTACTATCGCTTTTACGACGAATATAAGAGTGTGCACAAGCAAATATGACCCAAAGGAGACACTTTGCGTGTCTCCTTTTTGTTGAGTTCCATTTTGTCAGGGACTTCATGTGGGACGCAGCCACACCGCAAGCTTTGGAAGGGCGGTGTCGCCTTCGGCTCGGGAAACGTTTTGAAAAAAGTCCCCTACGCGTTCTCTCTCCGGCGATCCAAATGTTATATAAAATACTTGAATAAAATGCGCCCATTGTCTTGACATTTTTGGCTTTTGGGTGTAAAATGATGCTTGTAGAAATTTTGTTTCAGGAGGAATATGAAACATGGATATCATGAAAGAACTCTCTCTGATCGGTATCGTTCCCGTTATCAAGATCGATGACGCGAAGGACGCCGCTCCGCTTGCCAAGGCACTGATTGAGGGCGGGCTTCCCTGCGCCGAGGTTACCTTCCGCACGGCCGCTGCCAAGGAGGCTATCTCGATCATCGCCAAGGAATACCCCGACATGATCGTGGGCGCCGGCACCGTGCTTACCACCGCGCAGGTTGACGACGCGATCGAGGCGGGTGCCAAGTTTATCGTAAGCCCCGGTCTCAACCCCGAGATCGTAAAATACTGCATGGAAAAGGGTTGCCCCATCGTGCCGGGTATCAACAATCCCACAGGCATCGAGCAGGCACTGTCTCTCGGTCTTAAGACCGTGAAATTCTTCCCTGCCGAGCAGTCGGGCGGTATCGCTATGATCAAGGCCATGTCGGCGCCTTACGGCGGTGTGACCTTCATGCCCACGGGCGGCATCGGCCCCGCTAACGTAAACGACTACCTCTCCTTTGGCAAGATCCTCTGCTGCGGCGGTAGCTGGATGGTCAAGCCCGATATGATCGCCGCAGGCGACTTCGAGGGCATCAAAAACCTCGTTCGCGAGGCTGTAGACACCATGCTCGGCTTCAAATTCAAGCACGTTGGCATCAACTCGAAGGACGAGGGTGCCATGGACGAGACAGTTGCTACGCTTGGCAAGTTCTTCTCCTTCCCCGCCGACAAGCGCTCGGCCTCGACCTTCGCAAGCGCCGCGCTTGAGGTCATGGCTATGAACGGCAGAGGCACGATGGGACATATCGCCATTCAGACCAACAACGTCGACCGCGCCGTTTATCATCTCGAGCGCCGCGGCGTGAAGTTCGACTACGACTCGGCCACCTTCGACGCGTCGGGCGCAAGAAAGTTCATTTATCTTGCCGACGAGATCGGTGGATTTGCTTATCATTTGGTGAAGTAATATGGCTGACTTTTTGCTTGCAAGACTCGTAACGGGAAACAGTAAGACCTACGAGGATCACGGTCCCATCAACGTGGTCATCTGCGGCGACAGCGTTTCGCACGGTGCGGTAAACGGCTTTTTCGATTATCATACGCTCTACCATAACCGCTTGCGTCTTATGATCAATAAAAAATACCACTTTCTTCCCGTCAACATGATCAATACCGCCTTCTGCGGCACGCGCGCTAATTACGCCGACGAGCATTTTGAACGCGACGTAGCGGCACATAACCCCGACCTCGTTATCGTTTGCTTCGGATTAAACGACGTAAACGTAACGCTCGAGGAATACCTCACACCGCTTTGCAGTATTTTTGACAAATGTCTGGCCCATAGCTTTGACTGTATTTTCATGACCCCCAATATGCTGAACACCTACGTGGCGGACGAGACGGCCGAGGAACTGAAGGGCTATGCCAAGGCTACGGCCTCCTATCAGGTCGAGGGCGGCAGAATGGATACCTATATGGCAGCCGCGATCGAGGCGGCGAAAGAGCGCGGCATTCCGGTCTGCGACTGCTACACCAAATGGAAGGCCATGGCGGCCGAGGGTGTGGACACCACGGCTCTGCTTGCTAACCACATCAACCATCCCACACAGGAAATGCACAAGCTTTTTGCCGACTCGCTCTACGAGACCATTTTCGGCCAGGCATATGACGGAGAACCCACCGCCTGCCACGAGAACACCATGTATCAAGGAAAGTAAATCATTACGAAAGGACGATTATCATGAAAAGAATTATCACGTTCGGCGAGCTTATGCTCCGCTTGGCCCCCGAAGGCTACTATCGCTTTGTTCAGTCTGACCGCTACGGCGCAACCTACGGCGGCGGTGAGGCAAACGTTGCCGTCTCTCTTGCCAACTACGGCATGGACGCCGCATTCGTCTCCAAGCTTCCCACGCACGAGATCGGTCAGGCAGGCGTAAACTCGCTTCGCCGTTTCGGCGTTGACACCAGCCTTATCACTCGCGGCGGCGACCGCGTCGGCATCTACTTCTGCGAGAAGGGTGCCAGCCAGCGTCCCTCCAAGGTCATCTACGACCGCGCAGGCTCGGCCATCGCACTCGCTACCACCGAGGACTTCGATTGGGCAAAGATCTTTGAGGGCGCCGATTGGTTCCACTTCACCGGCATCACGCCCGCTCTCGGAGACAATGTAGCCGCTATCTGCCTTGAGGCCTGCAAGATGGCCAAGAAGCTTGGTCTTAAGGTTTCCTGCGACCTCAACTACCGCAAGAAGCTTTGGACGCGCGAGAAGGCAGGACAGGTCATGGCCGAGCTTATGCCCTACGTTGACGTTTGCATCGCCAACGAGGAGGATGCAGGCGACGTATTCGGCATCAAGGCCGAGAATACCGACATCACGGGCGGTAAGCTCAACCACGAGGGCTACAAGAGCGTTGCTAAGCAGCTCGCTGACCGCTTCGGCTTTGAGAAGGTTGCCATCACGCTCCGCACCTCGATCAGCGCAAACGATAACGACTGGGCCGCAATGCTCTACGACGGTAACGACTACTACTTCAGCAAGTCCTACCATATGCACATCGTCGACCGCGTAGGCGGCGGCGATAGCTTCGGTGCAGGCCTTATCTACGCTTCGCTTTCGGACTACGAGCCTCAGGCCACCATCGAGTTTGCCGTTGCGGCAAGCTGCTTAAAGCACTCGGTTGAGGGCGACTTCAACATGGTATCGGTTTCCGAGGTCAAGAACCTCGCAGGCGGCGACGCTTCGGGACGCGTACAGAGATAAACTCTTCCACCCAAATAAGAAGCACGGGAAACGGCAATGCCGTTTCCCGTGCTTCTGTTGTTTCAATAAATTGATGTTTGTCGGGGAACGCGTAGGGAAACTTTTTGAAAAAAGTTTCCCTACCACCCTTCAAAAACTTTTCTGGAATTTTTTGCGACAAAGTCTGAAAAAACTTTATTGTAAGGGGCTCCAAGTCATTTTGGTTCTTCTCGCTAAAGCGAGAAGAACGTATACGCCGCGAGCCACGCGACAGACAAAGAGAGCTCGCTCTCTTTTCTGCGCGTGAGCTGTACGCGGCTCAAAATGACGTGAAGTTTGTGCTTACCCATGCGAGAAAAGTTTTGATCAAACTTTTTTAAAAGTTTGTGGGGTGTGGGGCAACGCCCCACATAAACAGACCGATAAATCAAAATTGGTAGGGGGACTTTTTAAAAAAAGTCCCCCTACACGTATTCTCTCATCTCTCGGTAATCTTAACGTTAACGGGCAGGATCTTGGACTGCTCGTAAACGATCTCGTTGATCTGTGCGATCTGGTTGGCCATAAGCCCCTCGCCGCCGGTTTTGACCACGACGGTTGCGCTCTCGCCGTTGATGACGGCCACGCAGTCCGAGAAGCCCTTGCCCATCACGAGCGTCTCGATGTTAGACTCCATCGTCATCTCAAGTGCGAGACGGTTGATGTCGCTCAGTGCCTGTGTCTTCACGGCCTCGTCGGCCCCGCTGTTGTCCACCACCGACTGCAGCACCTCAAGTGCCTCGTCACGCGAGCGCTTGCGGCTGACCTGCATGGTAGCAAAATAATCGTCCCCCGTCGCGTCGGCGCCGTCGCCGCCCGTATTCAGATTGCCCGCAAGATCGCTGCCCTGATCGTAACCGTCAAAGCCATCCTTGTCATCGGCAAATAAGAACCAGTTGGCAAACACCGCCGCACCGATAAGTACCACCGCACACGCGATCACGATACCGCGCTTACCGATCTTCCCCACAAACCCCTTCATCACGGGGGTATCGTTGTCTCTTTCAATAACCATAACCTTTCCTCCTATGCCTTTCATAAACGGGATTTTCCCTGCTACCACATATATATGGCCGATCCCTCTCCATTATTCCTTTTTTACGAGGTAATATAAATTTTGTTGGTTCCCACGCCGAGTGCCGCCGACAAAAGTGCCGTCAAGGCCTCCCTCACTGCCGCATTGCCACCGCCCTCGCACACGATGCCAATGCCCGCAATGCGCGGCGGCAAAATGCTCTCCACCACCGCCTGCTTGCCGCTGCCGCTTCCCACGCTCACACAGTCGCCGTCCCCATCACGTGCGTACACGTATTCGTAGCCGCCCGAAAGACTGACCAGCACCGTCGCCCGTCCCACCCCCTTCACCTGTCGGCAAAGGGCCTCGACCTCCTTTGTAAGTGCCAAGCGGTAGGCCTCGGCGTCAGGGAGATCCTCGCTGTCGCTCGCCGTCTCCTTCCCTGCAGACGTGCCACTAAAAAGAAGCAAGGAAAGTCCCAGCGCAAACAAAAGCCCCAAAAGTAAATACTTCTTTTTGCCAAGCGGCTTTTTATTCTCTTTTTCCATCGTTCACCCCACAATTACCACGCATTCGCAGGAAAGCAAACGCGCGAAATATTCCTCGATCGCATACGGATCCTTGAAAATGTCCACGCCGTACAGCGTGATCACCAGCCGCTCAACCGCAAGCTCCTTGCCCTCCGTAAGCATCACGCCCACCTCGGTCCTCTCGTTCTTCACCCCAAAGCGTGACGCAAGATCGCGCTTCACCGCCGCCGCGATCTCCCCCTGCACCACCTCACCGAGACTGTCTCGCAAAATATCCTCGTAGGAGCCGTCGGCCTCCTCCTCGATCGCCGCGTATTCGTCAAGCGCGTCGGGAAGAGCCTCTAACAGCTTGCCCACGGGTGAGAGCATCACGAGAAGCAGGCAAAGCCCCGTCAAAAGACGGACGTAGGCCTTCGCGCCGTATTCGGCGGGCAGGATCTCCTCAAGAAGCCCTACGCAAAAGGCCACGCAAACCACGTTCAAAATATAACTGCCCATACGCTACACTGCCACCCTGCACCGCACGAAAAGCGTCAAAAGGAAAATGACCGTCACCGAGCAGATCGCGACCGAGGCCAAAAGATAACCGTAGACCGTGATGAGATTCGAAAGAAGTGCCGATTCACGCGAGAGTCCCAGAAAATCGGCGCACGCGGCCGCGGCGATCAACGAAAGACGGTATAGGAGCACCGAGAGAAGCGTGGGAAGAAGCAAAAGACACACCATTACGATCCCCCCAATCCCCACCGTGCTTTTCAAAAAACGAACGCTTGCCGACACGGTCTTCAAGGTCTCGCCCACAGATCCCCCCACCACGGGAATCGCGCTTCCCGCCAGCATCTTGGCACCTCGCATGGCCACGCTGTCGGCGGCAGCGGTGAGTGTGGTCTGCACCGAAAGTGAAAAGGTCAACAGAAGCATCAAAAAACCGAGCGAAAAGGTGTAGACTCTTTTGACAAGATTGGTAATGCCTCTCATATTGAAGCTCGGCATAAAGGCCGAGCAGACCGCAAGCGCGGTGCAGATGCTCACCGCCGAGCGAAGCGCCACGGTGCAGAACTTCTCGCAAAGCGTCAAAAACATCATAAGCCCCGCGTTGCCGACCACCGCTGTCGTGACGTTGCCACCCATGGCGTAAAGCAGAGCCGTCAGAGGAATCATACCGTCCACGAGGAGCGATAAGCGGTCGAAAAAGACCAACGTCTCGGTCAAAAAACGATAGGAAAGCGAGATCACACTCGCCAAAAGCGCGAGGGAAAGCACAAGCGAAACCGCTTGCCGCAAGGACTCCGAGCGAAACAGCGTCCTCACGCGCTCAAAGAGTGCCCCCAGCACCAAAAGTGCCAGAAGCGAAGCGAAAAGTGCAACCGCCTGCCCAAGATGCAAGCCAAGGATATCCGCCACCACACCGAGAAAATAGGAAAAACGGCTGGCCTCGCGCACGCTTGCGGCACTCTCCTGTGTGTCCACGCTGAAAAAGCCATCGGGCAAAAGCGAAGCAATATCCTCGGGAAGTATCTCCTCCAGCGCCGCAAACCCCTCCCCCACCTGTGCCTCCGTATCCTCGGCGGCCACAGGTAAGACGAGAAGCGCAAAAAGCAGGACGGCACTCATCCAAAGCCTTCCTTTCATAAGGCAAGAAGTCCCTTTACACATTCCAAGATCTCCTCCATCAAGGGCAGACACAAGATTAAGATCTCCAGCCGCCCCGCGATCTCCAGATACGAGGCCACCGCCCCCTCCTTACACTCGCGGCAAATGCCGCCCACCGTTTCGGTAAGCACCGCCACGCCGAGAGCCCGCAAAAGCACCTCCACATAAGGTGCCGCCGCCGTTGCCCCCATCATCTCCTTCACATAGGAAACGAGAGGGCGTGCAAGTGACGCAAGAAGCCCCACGAAAAGAATAGCGGCCGAAAGCTTCATGGGAAGCTCGAAGGCAGGATTCCATTGCCGCAGAAGCACCAGCAAAAGCGTAACCGCAAGCCCCGCGGCGCAAAGCCTCAGGGTATCCATCAAAGACCAAACACCGAGCGCACGGTCTCAAAAAGCTCGGAAAGCTCGCCCACGAGAAGCAAAAGCACCACGATAATGCCCGCAATCCCCACAAACATCGACTGCTCGTCTCTGCCGTATTTGGCAAGGATCTGACAGCTCACGCCCACAAGGATCCCCACGCCCGCTACCTTTAAGATCAAACTAATATCCATGTTAAACCAACAAAATGACCGCAAGTGCCGCCACGCCGAGCGAAAGCGTCCCCTCGGTCTTGCGTCGGGCTCCCTCCTCTTTTCTTTTTTTGTCGCGAAGTGCTGCAAGCTCCTCCTGCGTCCCATCGCAAACGCCAAGCTCCTCACCCACGAACCCCTTGCCAAGTGCCTCGGCAAACGAGAGAGCGATCCTCTCGGCCTCTCCGTCAAGCCAGCGCGTTTTGGCAAAAAGTGTACGGAGACTCTCCTCCCTGCCGCCAAACTGCGAGAGAAGTGCGCCGTCGCACCGAAGTAAGATCTCACGCACGGGCAGACGGTAAAGGGCGATCTGCCGCCGCACAAATCCCACGAGCGTGAGAAGGGCCTCGATCTGCAAAAGGGCCGCGCGTCGATCGCGCGCACAAAGGCGCGGATAGGCCACCCCACAAAGCAAAAGAAGCCCCACGCCACAAAGCTTATACGCAAGCATCCATTTCCTCCGCCAAGGTCACGCGAGGCTCGCCGCCTCTTGTAAGCCCGATATACGCCCCAAACACCCCCGCCGCGTGAAGCGCACGCAGGGGCGCGCGCCCCAAAAGGTCACGCGGCGTAGCGGCATGCGCCGACGCCACGAGCGGCACGCCGCCGCTCTGTACCGAAAGGATCGCACGCGCATCCTCCTCACTGCCGATCTCGTCACAAAGGATCACGTCAGCCGAGAGCGTGCGCGTGGCAATCTCGATGCCGTAGCCCTTCGGATAGCCCGAAAGCACGTCCAAGCAAAGCGAGGGCGAATCGAGCGAATAGGCAAGCTCGTCACGCGTGTCCACAAGTACCACGCGACGCGGCTCCTCCCCCGAGGCAAGAGACAGCGCCAGCGCGCGCAAATAGGTGGTCTTGCCCGCCGCGGGCGGTGCATAAACGAGAAGACCGCGCGTGAAAGACAAACGCTTCAGAAGCTCCACCGCCACCGACACGTCCACCGCGACCGCGTGCGGAATACGGATGCAAAGCGAGGAGATCGCGTCGATCCCGACCACGCGTCCGTCCTCAAGAACGGCGCGACCGCCAACACCCACGCGCACACCGCCGCCAAGTGAAAGATATCCCCCGCGAATATTCTCGGCGTGCGCATAAAGCGAGCCGCCGCACATATTTGAAAGGATGTCCGAAAGCGTAGCGGCATCCAGCGTGATGTCAAGCACACGGTTTTTTCCCCGTTGACGCACCCACGCGCGCTTCCCTGCCACGAGACGAAGCTCCTCGATCGTCCCGATCTTAAGGAGCGCCTCATTGAGCGCAGACGGCAAAAGCCGTGCCACATGATATGGCAGCGCGGCACTCTCGGCATTGATAATGAGGTTTTCCATCTGCCGCCCCCTTCCCAAAGCATCTTCCCTACACCATATGAGGCCCGTCCGCAAAATATACCGAAAAATCCCCAAAGCACATTGACCAAACGCAAAAGAATGATATACTATAGATAACTTTCAAAGATGATTATATGGAACAGCTAGGCTACCGCAAGACCAGCGACCGCACCTCCTCGCGTAAGCGCTCACCTTTGACGGCCGCATTTTGATTGAAGATGCCCTCCAAAAATAACCAAAACAGGCTGAGCGAATACGCTCAGCCTGTTTTGTTCTACGGAAAAAACAAATATTTTTATTCGATCGAATCGGGCAGCCTCGTGATCAGCTCGGCCAAATGCGCGTCGTGGCTGATAAGCTCAAAGGTAAACCTTCCGTTCTCGTATGCCAACACCGAGACCGAAGCATTCGAAACCCACGGCACGTCCTTCATGCAGGCAAGGTCGCCATGTGTCACCAAGGTCTGCACGGCACGAATGGGCGTAGCATGCGTAGCGATCACCACCGTCTCGCCCGTGTGCCGTTCCCCAAGCTCGCGCAGCGCATCCATCACGCGCACACCCACCTCGGCCACGCTTTCGCCGTCGGTCGCGCGCGCACGGCCAACATCCTTCATAAACAGCTCAAAATCCGCCGCGTAGCCTTCCACGATCTCCGCAAACGTAAGGCCCTCCCATGCGCCCGCCGAGATCTCGCGGAAACGCTCATCGGGCAAAATTTCGACACCGCATTTGTCGGCCACTGCCTTGCCCGTGAAAAAGGCGCGCTTGAGGTCACTCGCGTACACGCGCGAGACCTCGTAGTGCTCGGCCACGTACGCGGCCGAAAGCTCCGCCTGCTTCTCGCCCAGGGCGGTCAGCGGCGCATCGTAGATTCCCGCAAAGCGTTCTTCGAGATTTGCCACGCTCTGCCCGTGGCGTATCAATATCAATTTCGTCATAGCGGTTCCTCTTTTTTCAGATTTCCCTTCCATTTTACCACAACTTTTCTTTCTTTTCAAGAAAGAATTTCACTTTTTCGCACTTTTTGGGGCGGTCTACGCGAAAACCACAGCGGCCAAGATCTTTTTGTCACATTCTCTACAAATTTAAAAAATCATCTACAAAAATCGAAAAAAGTATGATATAATACCGATGTAATTGTTTGCTATTTGGATAGGATGACAGTAGATATCCGAACCCGCTGTCACAATATGTTTTCCACGGGAGGAACAAAGACATGAATTACGCAGAGGAATCACTCAAAAAGCACTACGAATGGAAGGGCAAGATCGAGGTCACGCCGCGAGTAGAGGTAAAGACGCGTGAGGATCTCTCGCTGGCCTATACCCCGGGCGTTGCCGCCCCCTGCCTTGAGATCCAGAAGGACGAAGCAAAATCCTTTGACCTGACGCGCCGCCACAATACCGTGGCCGTCGTGACCGACGGAACGGCCGTCTTGGGACTTGGCGATATCGGTGCCGTGGCGGGCATGCCCGTGATGGAGGGCAAGGCCCTTCTCTTTAAGGCCTTTGCCGACGTGGACGCCATTCCGATCTGCCTGAAGACCAAGGACGTGGACGAGATCGTTCGCACGGTGTATCTGATGTCGGGCAGCTTTGGCGGTATCAATCTTGAGGATATTGCGGCACCGCGCTGCTTCGAGATCGAAAAAAAGCTCAAGGAGCTTTGCGACATTCCCGTGTTCCATGACGACCAGCACGGCACTGCCATCGTTCTCGGCGCGGCACTGCTTAACGCCTTGAAGGTGGTAAAGAAGGAGATCAGCAAGGTGCGCGTGGTCATCAACGGCGCGGGAAGCGCAGGTATCGCCATCGCGACCTTCTTGCTTCGTCTCGGTGTGAAGGATATGATCGTTTGCGATAAGGCCGGCACGCTCTTTGCGGGCAAGGAGGACATGAACGAGGCACAGGCCGCGCTTGCCGCCGTAACCAACCAAGGAAAGCTTGACGGTTCGCTGGCCGACGCGATGCGCGGGGCCGACGTCTTCATCGGTGTTTCGGCTCCGAACGTTGTAAGCGAGGAAATGGTCGCCTCGATGAGAGCGGGCGCCATCGTATTCCCAATGGCCAATCCCAATCCCGAAATTATGCCCGACCTTGCGCTCAAAGCAGGCGCGACTGTCGTTGGCACAGGAAGAAGCGACTTCAAAAATCAGATCAATAACGTACTTGCCTTCCCCGGTATCTTCCGCGGCGCGCTCGACGCGCGCGCAACCGCCATCACCGAGAACATGAAGCTTGCCGCTGCACACGGCATCGCGTCGCTCATCGGCGAGGACGAGCTTTCGGCCGACTACGTCATCCCGAGCGCCTTCGACCCGCGCGTCGCCAAGGTGGTAGCCAAGGCGGTTTACGACTGCGCCGTCAAAGAGGACGTGGCACGCTTATAACACAAAAAAGCATTACGATTTAGCGTAATGTTCTTAACGAAGAAATCACGCTAAGCGAGTAGGACAAGAAAAATCCATCATGGACGAAAGTCTGTGATGGATTTTTTCTATATGCCGCAAACCGATTGAATAAAGATAAAAATTATGATATAATTAAGGAGAACTTTTGAAAGGAGATCACCTATGGATTTATTAAAGCCCTGTTGCGAATACAAGTATTACGAACACTATGATGATTCCAAACTGCTTAATGAGATTCAACAAAATATATCCACTTCCATAGCGAGCTTGGATAAAGAAT
>SVRO01000038.1 GCA_015064795.1 Oscillospiraceae bacterium
TCAAAATGACTTGAACACCGTCTCTTACGTTCGTTTTTGCTCATTCGTTCGTTTTACAGATCCGCAACACCCATTTTGCCCGCAGGAAAAGTTTTTGGGCGGTTCTCGTCGCCTTCGGCTCGGGACTTTTTTCAAAAAGTCCCCTAAGCGTACCTCCCCCGATAAACATCAATTTTACAATTTTATTATGAAGGAGTCACCATGAAACAATACATTCCTGCCGCCAAGACCAATCGCGCCAAAAAGATGGCGACGGCGATCTTCGCCGCGTCTCTCGTTCTGTTTGCCGTGTCGGGCATCAAGGTCATTCCCTACCGCTCGATTTTGCAGCTTTTCTCGTTTGCGCTCATGACCGCCGCCATTATGGTCTGCGTGCGCTACCTGTTTCGGAGCTACTGCTATCGCGTGGAGGAGAGCGACGACGGCTACGACTTTTTGGTGCTCGAGCTTTCCAAATCGGGCGCGCAGACGGTCTGCCGTCTCTCGATGGACGCGCTTCTCGCCGTTGAACGTTTGACGCGCGAGCTTGCCGCCGAGAAAAAGGCGCAAAAGCACCTAAAGATCTACAATTACTGCGTGGACATTGCTCCCAAGGACGTCCTGCTTCTCACCTTTGCGGACAGCGCCTACATGCCGGGCGATGACCCCATCTGCGTAAAGATCCAAAGCGACGCCGATTTCCAAGCCTTCCTTTCGTCCTTTGTGGCAAAACAATAGACCTTCTTCAGATTTTTGTTGACAATCATTTGATTGCATGCTATAATAAAGCCATAAAAAGACATCAAGGAGGACGATTTATGAAATTTTTCCAGCCCTACGACGAACTTTCACCCCGCGAGCACCAATACGTCGCATATAACCGCAGCCGCGCCAATCTCTTGGCTGTGGTCTGTTTTACGTTGCTTAACGTCATTCTCGCACTGTTCGGTGACGGAACCTACGCACTCTTCTCGGCCTCGGTTCCGCATTTCATCGTGCTTACTGCCATGCTTTTGTGCGGCAAGCTCTCGCCCGAGTGGTACGACGGCGATAAAAGCGGCATCGAGTTTTACGACACAAGGTACTTGGTCTTTTCCGTAATCTTTGCTCTGCTTATCCTTGCACTTTTCTTTATTTTTTATTTGCTTTCCAAAAATCAAAAAAGCGGTTGGCTGATCGCCGCGCTCGTTCTGTTCGGACTTGACACGATCGGCATGCTCCTCATTTACGGCATTGACCCCAGCATGATCCTTGATATTCTGTTTCACGCATGGGTGATCTATTATCTGATCTCGGGTATCGTGGCCGCGAAAAAGCTTAAAAATCTACCGCCTGAGGAGGACGAGGAGGAGTCCGAAAAGGAGGGGGTAGACTACCTCCCCGAAACCGTAAAGCTGAAAAACGGCAAGGAGGTCGAAAAGCTCGGCGTAAGTCTGCTCCATGGCAAAACGTCTTGGCTCCGCGGCCGCTCACAGTACATCGGAGGCGCGTTGTTTTTCTATAACGACCGTATCATTTTCAAATCCACCGACTACCGTCTTCCGCACACTCTCGTCATCCGTTACGGCGAAATCTCTACCACCAAGCCGGAAAAAATATACGGAAACGCCACAGGTCTTGTGATCTTCCCGTCCGAACAAGAAATGCCGCCTTATTGCTTCATCGTAAGCCGCCGCCATCGCGATGCGGTGATGTCCTTCCTCGACAAGAAGATCCTCGCCTCCCGTACCCCCGAACAAGCATAAAAACAAGGGTTGCGTCCCAAAAGACGCAACCTCTCTTTTTTTCGCCATTTCAAATTTTGATTTATCGGTCTGTTTATGTGGGGCGTTGCCCCACACCCCACCAGCCTTTTGAAAAAGGCTGGGCGAAAACTTTTCTCGCATGGGTAAGCACAAACTTCACGTCATTTTGAGCCGCGTACAGCGCACGCGCAGAAAAGAGAGCGAGCTCTCTTTGTCTGTCGCGTGGCTCGCGGCGTATATGTTCTTCTCGCTTTAGCGAGAAGAACCAAAATGACTTGGAGCCCCCTTACAATAAAGCTTTTGCAGACTTTGTCGTAAAAAATTCCAGAAAAGTTTTTGGGGGTTCTTAGGGGACTTTTTTCAAAAAGTCCCCTAAGCGTACCTCCCCCTACAAACATCAATTTATTCTCTCCCCGTTCCCTACCTTTTTTTCCGCGCTTCTTGCGGCGAGACACCGAAACGGCGGCGGTATTGGCGGTAGAAGGAGGAATAGTCGCAAAAGCCGCAGGCCGATGCCACGATGCAGGCCTGCTTGCCCTCCCGTAACATCGAGCGCGCCAAAAGCAGACGCTTGAGCACGATGTAGTCCCACACCGACGAGCCCGTGGCCTGCTTGAAAATACGGTTGATGTAAGCCTTGCTGAAAAACAGGTCGCGCGCAAGCTCGTCCGAATTCTTGATGGTCGTCAGATTTTCGTTAATATAGTCGATGATGCGGCGCACCGTCTCGGCCGTTCCCCGCATCTCAACCGCACGCTCAAGGGCGCCCCCCTCGGTCTCCTCGGCCCTCTCCTTGACCTTGTAAAGCTCCAAAAGAAGCATGCCAAGAACCGTTCTTGCGCGCTCCTCGTAGTCCTCGCAATCCCTGTCGCGACAAAGCCGCTCCATGCAAGACGCGATAAAGGTCGACGAGGCCTCGTCGGGACGGAAATAGTTGCCGCGGCCGAGCGGACGGTTGCGATAAAGGTCGCGAATGACGGCCTCCAGAAGCGGCATGGTCTCGGGCAAGAAATTGATGCAGATGCGCTCGTAGGGTGCCCCCTCTCGCAAATGCACCGTATGCGCCTCCCCGTCGCGCATCACCAAAAGACAGCCCGCCTCCAGCGGATATTCACTTCCTTCCACGTTGTAGCTCCCAACGCCCGATATAAAATAATAAAGCTCGTAGCTTCGGTGAACGTGAAGCGTCACGTTTACCTCGCTTATCCGTTCGTTGCGCGAGTAATAGATCTGAAGACTGCCGTCATCGTACCCAAAAAGAGATTTTCCCATTCGTGTCGGTCTCCGTTAAATAAATATTTCCGAGTGAGAGGAAAACGCCGAGCGTATTCCTCCATCAAGCAAAATTTGAAGCAGATTGGTTGTTTTTTCTTTATTATATCACAAATGTTTCGGATTTGCAAGAAAAAGGCAAAAATATGCAATTAAATTGCCATATTCGTGTTGTATAATAATTATGAATATATATATACATATATTTTTATAATTTCAACCATGCGGATACCGACGAGTCCCGTTGTATTTCTTCTGTTTCGTCGGAGAAAGAGGTATTTTATGTCGAAAAAGGTATGTGTCATCACGGGCGCAGGCGGCATTCTTTGCTCCTCGTTCGCCAAGGAAATGGCCAAAAACGGCTACGCCGTAGCTCTCCTTGACCTGAATGAAGAGGCCGCCGCTGCCGTTGCCGCCGAGATCGTGGCAGAGGGTGGCGTGGCCAAGGCCTACAAGACCAACGTGCTGGAAAAGGCTTGCGTCGAGGAGGTTCACGAAAAGGTGCTTGCCGACCTTGGTAAGTGCTCGGTCCTCATCAACGGTGCGGGCGGAAACAATCCCAGAGCGACCACCGATCACGAGACCTTCGAGATGGGCGATGAGGCAAGAGACGATATCAAGACCTTCTTCAATCTCGATAAGTCGGGCTTTGAGTTCGTGTTCAATCTGAACATCATGGGTACGCTTCTTCCCACGCAGGTGTTCGCGAAGGACATGATCGGTGAGGAGGGCTGCTCCATCCTCAACATCTCCTCGATGAACGCCTTCACGCCCTTAACAAAGATCCCCGCGTACAGCGCCGCCAAGGCAGGCGTTTCCAACTTCACGCAGTGGCTGGCCGTTCACTTTGCCGAGACCGGCATCCGCGTCAACGCCATCGCGCCCGGCTTCTTCGTAACCAACCAGAACCGCGCACTCCTCTTTAACGAGGACGGCACGCCCACCGCAAGAACGGGCAAGATCCTGCGCTCCACGCCCATGAACCGCTTTGGCGAGGCCAACGAGCTCTTAGGCGCGCTCCGCTTCCTCACCAACCCCGCCGAGTCGGGCTTCATCACGGGCGTCGTGCTTCCCGTGGACGGCGGCTTCTCGGCCTTCTCGGGCGTATAAGAGGGTATCATGGCAGAGATCAAGCTTTGTGCGTTTGCCGACGAGGCGGGTGACAGTCTCGCCGAGCAGATCGCCATGATGAAGGACAATGGCATCGAGCTTTTGGAGCTTCGCGCCATTGACAAGAAGAACGTTTCCAAGTTCACAAATGAAGAAGTAAGAGAATACAAAAAGCAGCTTGACGACGCAGGCATCAAGGTGTGGGCCATCGGCTCGCCCATCGGAAAGGTAAAGATCGAGGACGATTTCAACGTCGACCTTGACCTTTGCAAGAGAGTGCTTGAGATCGGCGAGATGTTCGGCGCGAAAAAGCTCCGTATGTTCAGCTTCTACGGCACCGAGGGCAAGCCCGAGTACCGCGAGACCGTCATCGACCGCTTGGGGCGCTATCTCGAAGCGGCCAAGGGCAGCGGCATCCGGCTTTGCCACGAGAACGAAAAGGGCATCTACGGTGATACCGCCGCGCGTTGCTTGGAGCTCCTTCGGGCGCTCCCCGAGCTCCGCGCCGTTTACGACCCCGCAAACTTCGTGCAGTGCGGTGAGGACACCGTGGCGGCCTTTGACCTGCTGGCTCCCTATATTGACTACGGTCACGTCAAGGACAGCCTTGCCGACAACAGCATCGTGCCGCCCGGCACGGGCATCGGCAAGATCCCCGAATACTTCGCGCGCTTCCGAGCCATCGGCGGCGAGGTGCTGACGCTCGAGCCTCACCTTGCCGAATTCAGCTCGCTGGCCGACATCGAGCAGGAGGGCGACGAGAGCAAGGTTGGTCTTTACGAGTTCGCAAATCCGCGCGAGGCGTTTGACTACGCCGTAACCTGCGTAAAAAAGATGTTAAAGGAGATATAAATTATGATTCTTGGTGCACAGTTTTTCACACTTCGAGAATTTTGCAAGACCTTGGAGGGTCTTGACGAGTCACTCAAAAAGGTAGCCGACATGGGCTTCACCGTCGTTCAGCTTTCGGGCGTTTGCGCGTACGAGGCCGAATGGGTGGCCGAAAAATGCAAGGAATACGGCCTTAAGGTCGCCATCACGCACTTTGACTATAATAAGATCATTAACGACACCGAGGCAACCATCGAGTTCCACAAGAAGATGGACTGTAAGTACATCGGCCTTGGCTGCGGCCCCGGTATGCTGACCAAGTACGAGGCATATCTCACGCAGATCCCCGAGGCGATGGACAAGATCGCGGCGGCAGGCCTTAAGTTTAGCTACCACAATCACGACATGGAGTTTTCCCGCTACGAAAAGACCGGCAAGCTTTACATCGACGATATGTGCGACCGCTTCCCCGTCGACAAGCTGGGCATCACGCTTGACACCTATTGGGTACAGGCAGGCGGCGGCGACCCTGCACAGTGGATCGAGAAGCTGAAGGGCCGTACGCACTGCATACACTTCAAGGATATGATCGGCATCCTCAAAACCGACGAGGAGGGCAAGGTCCAAAGAGGACACCGCATCGCGCCCATCGGTGAGGGTAACATGAACTACGACCGCATCATCGAGGCCTGCCTTAAGACCGACGTCGAGTACGGCTTCGTGGAGCTGGACGACTGCAACGGCGAGGATCCGTTTGCTTGCATGAAGCGCAGCTACGACTTCCTTTCGAGCCGCTACGGCTTAAAGTAAGCGAGGCGGCAACATGATTTTAGGCGCACAGCTCTACACACTCCGCACAAAGCTCACGACCTTGGAGGGTCTTGACGCAATGCTGAAGGCTGTGGCCGATATCGGCTACAAGGCGGTTCAGCTTTCGGGCATCTCCTGCGAGTACACACCCGAATGGATCACCGAAAAGTGCCGCGAATACGGCCTTGAGATCGCGCTTACACACGTCGATTTTGAAACGCTCGTAAAGGATATCGACAAGGTGATCGCCAACCACAAGATCATGGACTGCAAATACGTGGGCCTTGGCTGCTTCCCGAACTTCCGCGAGCTTACCGAGGAGTCCATGAACGGCTACCTCGAAGCCCTCATGCCTTCCCTCAAAAAGCTGAAGGACAACGGCATGAAGTTCATGTACCACAACCACGACGTCGAGTACGGCAGACCGGGGAAGGATCGCCCCATCTTCTTTGACCTCATCCTTGACGCCGCACCCGCCGACCTTTTCGGTATCACTCTCGATATGTACTGGGTACAGGCAGGCGGCGCAGACTGCGCCGAGTGGCTCTATAAGCTCGCCGACCGCGCACACTGCATTCACTTAAAGGACATGGTCTACGATATGACCGACCGTAAGCCCCACTACGCCCCCATCGGCTACGGAAACATGAACTATCGGGAGATCGTGAAGATCTGTGAGGAGATCGGCTCCGACTATGCCTTCGTCGAGCTCGACAACACCTACGGCGAGGATCCCCTCGATTGCCTTAAGCGTAGCTACGATTACCTCACTACTCTCGGTCTGAAGTAAAAGGAGAACGCCAAGGGCGCTGCCCTTGGATCCCGCAAGCCTCCCCAAAGGCTTGACCGAAACTTTTCTCGCATGGGTTTGTACAAACTTTACGTCATTTTGTAACCGAGGTCGCGAAGCGAACTCGTAAAAGCAGGCCCGTCGGAGACACGTTCTCCCCCCAGCCAACTATAATTTATCAATTTAGGAGAAAAAGAACATGGAAAAGATCAAGCTTGGTATTATCGGAATGGGTAACATGGGTGCTATCCATTTCAAGAACATTTTGGACGGCAAGTGCGCCGAGGTCGACGTGACCGGCGTCTGCGACATTGATCCCGCAAGAATCGAGTGGGCCAAGGAGACCTACGCCGAATTTAAGGCAAAGAACGCCGATCTTGCCGAGGTATTTTACTTCGACGATGCCATCCAAATGATGGAGTCGGGCAAGGTGGATTCGATCATCGTTGCCGTTCCGCACTACGACCATCCCAAGTATGTCATCGAGGCCTTCCGCCACGGTCTGCACGCGATCAGCGAGAAGCCCGCAGGCGTTTACACGCTTCAGGTACGCGAGATGATGGCCGAGGCCGACAAGCATCCCGAGCTGAAGTTCGGTATGATGTTCAACCAGAGAACCAACCACGTCTTCCGTAAGATGAAGGAGATCATCGACAGCGGCGAGCTGGGTGCCATCCGCCGCGTAAGCTGGATCATCACCAACTGGTACCGTTCGCAAGCCTACTACGATTCGGGCGCATGGCGCGCAACCTGGTCGGGCGAGGGCGGCGGCGTTCTCCTCAACCAGTGCCCCCACAACCTTGACCTTTGGCAGTGGATCTGCGGCATGCCCACAAAGATCGACGCCAAGCTCCACTTCGGTAAGTGGCACGACATCGAGGTCGAGGACGACGTAACGGTTTACGCCGAGTATGAAAACGGCGCAACGGGTACCTTCATCACCTCCACGGGCGATACCCCCGGCTCCAACCGCTTCGAGATCACCTGCGACGGCGGTAAGCTGGTCTGCGACAACGCAAGCAAGCTGACGCTCGTCAAGCTCGAAACGCCCGAGCCTGTCTTCACCAAGACCAACACGGCAAGCTTTGCCTCGCCCAAGTCCACGGTCATCGAGGTCGAGACCGACGGTCAGAACCTTCAGCACGTCGGCGTTCTCAACGCCTTTGCCGCCGCCGTCCTTCGTGACGAGCCCATGGTGGCCGACGGACGTGAGGGTATCAACGGCCTCTCGCTCTCCAACGCCATGCACCTCTCCTGCTGGCAGAAGAGGGAGGTTACCCTTCCCCTCTCGCATGAGGACGAGGTCGCCTTCCACGCCGAGCTCATGGAGAGAGTCAAGACCTCCAGACGTAAGGAAAACGTCACGTCGGTCTTCGCTGACGCCGCAGGTACTTATAATAGCTGATCGAATAAAATGTAGGGGCGGCCGGTGGCCGCTCCTTATTTTTATAAATGGATGCTTGTAGGAGAGACGATGTGGGGCTCTGCCCCACCCCCCGCAAGTTTTTGAAAAAACTTGACTAAAACTTTTCTCGCATGGTTTCGCTTAAACTTTACGTCATTTTGGGACGGAAAACCGCGAAGCGGTTGCCCGTCAGCGCAAAGCTTACACGCCGACAAAGAAAGCTCGCTTTCTTTTCGGCGATATAATACCTTTATTGGTAGACGTAACAAATTGGGGTTTGCGTAGCAAATTTGCGGTGTTTAGCCGCAAAACCAATTTGTTAACCGAGGTCGCGAAGCGAACTCGTGCGCCCTCGGCCGTCTTAAAAGACGGCCTCAAAATGACTCGGACATCGAGACTCACGTTCGTTTTCGCATATTCGTTCGTGTGACGCAATACCCGAACCCATTTTGCCCGCGAGAAAAGTTTTTGAGGGTGGTAGGGAACTTTTTGAAAAAAGTTCCCTACACGTTCTCTCCCCTACAAATCAAAAAATTGAAAAAAATTTCAAAAAGGGGTTGACATTTAGGAAAAAAGGTGGTATTATATTTAGGCACCAAAAATGCGCCGTTAGCTCAGCTGGATAGAGTGTTTGGCTACGAACCAAAAGGTCAGGGGTTCGAGTCCCTTACGGCGCGCCAAGAAAAAGCCAAGTCGAAAGACTTGGCTTTTTCTATCTCGTCCGAAGAATGGATTTGATATCACCGCGCGAAGTACGTGGATTCCATACACGCCGTTGGCGTGGCGCGAATCGGTTCGTGGCCATGAGCACGCGAAGCGTGGAGCTACCGGAAAAGCTGTATCGAGAATAAGAACACTTGGGGGAACCTTTTAAAAGGTTCCCCCTTTTCGTTTTTCTTACTTTCGACCCATTTTTTCGAGGTATTCTTCGTAGGTAAGGAGCAGGCGGGTGGCCGCGAGGAGTGCGTTTGCGGTCATACCCGACGGAAGCCCCAGACCTTCGGCAAAGGCGTCGCGTTTTTTCGCGCTGTCCGCGCCGCCCGAAAGGCCGTCGATGAAAAAGTCGGTCTTGGAAAGCGGATTTTCAAAATAGGCCGCGCGCGACGCGTCGAGTGAGCCCTCGCCCAACGCACTTACCGCGTAGGGTGCCAAAAGCTCATAGAGAAGCGCTGTCTCCATGCCCTCGACGCCAAGCGTACCCTCGGCCGAGCCTGTGGTCTTTCGCTTTTCCTTGCCCTTCACCTTGGGGATATAGAGCTGCACGAGGCGCTCCTTGGGTATTGCCGAGGTGATCTTCGAGCGAATGAGCTTGCCCGCGCCGTCGCTGTCGGTGAGCACGATGACGCGGCTCTTTTCGGCAAGCCGACGGAAAAGAGCCAGCTTTTCCGCATGGTTGAAAAGCCCAAAGCCGTCGGTGGTGAGGATCTGCCCCTCCATCACGGCATCAAGCTTAATTTTGTCGTACTTCCCTTCCACGATCACGGGATAGGGGATTTTCAGTCTTTCCATCAAGCAATCGGCACAACGGCCGCCTGTTTGGTAGCCGCAAAATAAATCAAAAGCAGCACGCCAAGCGCAATACGGTAGACACCGAAGGGCGCGAAGCTATGCTTCTTGACGAAATCGGTGAGGAATTTGATGGCGGCAAGCGACACGAAAAAGGCTGCCGCGGTGGCGACGAGAAGAACAAGCCACGCGGAAGTGGGGAAAGATACCCCGTTTTCGAGCGTAAATTTGACGAATTTGAGCCCTCGAAGCGCACTTGCACCCGCCATGGTGGGGATTGCAAGAAAGAACGAGAACTCGGCGGCGGCAGGGCGCGAAAGACCCAAAAGCATCGCGCCAAGTATCGTCGAGCCCGAGCGCGAGGTGCCGGGAATCATCGCCAAGCACTGAAAAAGGCCGATGAGGAGCGCGGTGCGGAGCGGAATTTGCGCCGTATCCTCCACGAGTGCGCCCTTCGGGCGCAGCTTCTCCAAAAAGAGAAAAACAACACCGTACACCACGAGTGCCAGAGCCACCACGGTGGGCGTGTACAGGTGCGCATCCAGCCAATCGTCAAGCAAAACGCCAAGCACCATCGACGGAATGAGTGCAAACACCACCTTGCCCCAAAGCGACCACGTCGCTTTCTTCTCGTCGGCCGACTTCAAGCGTGCAAACGGGTTGAGCTTCCCAAAATACATCACAATGACCGCTAAGATCGCGCCAAGCTGTATCACAACCTCGAAAAGATTGTAAAATTCCGCGTTGACCGCGGCATCGGTGCTCACCGTCAGGTGAATAAACTCGTCAAGCAGGATCATATGCCCCGTCGAGCTTACCGGCAGCCACTCCGTGATGCCCTCCACAATGCCAAATAATAACGCTTTTAAATATTCGATCATGTTTTTCTCCTATAAATAGATTGTTGGGAGGTTTATGCGGGGCTCTGCCCCACACCCCGCTCCCTTTTGAAAAAGGGAGACGAAAACTTTTCTCGCAGGGTTCGCTTAAACTTCACGTCATTTTGAAATTTTCTCGCTTTGCGAGAAAAGTTGCGCCGCCGAGGACACACGCGCAGAAAAGAAAGCGAGCTTTCTTTGTCTGCGACATGGCTCCCTCGGCTAACGGATAATCGCGCGTTCCAAAATGACTCGGAAAAGCCGCTAACGATTGCTTTTGCAAATTCGTTCGTTTTACAGATCGGTAACACCCATTTTGCCCTGTGCAAAAGTTTTTGAGGGGTCATAGGGGAACTTTTTGAAAAAAGTTCCCCTATTCGTTCCTGTTCGTTCTTATTCTTGCGTTTCCTCGTCCTCTTCTTTGGGAACGACGGTGAAGCTGACGACGGCATCCTCGCGGGTACGCATAACGGTAACGCCCGAAGCGGTACGCGAGTAGGTCGAGATATCGGCGGCGCGCACGCGGATGATGGTACCGCCGTGCGAGATGAGCATGATATCCTCGTCCTCGCCCACCGTAGCGATGCCGACGAGCTTACCCGTCTTTTCGGTGAGCTTATGGCAGGTGACGCCCATACCGCCGCGGTTTTTCATCTCGCGGAAGTCCTCAAATTCGGTCTTTTTACCGAATCCGTTTTCGGTGATGGTGAGCAGCTTCTTGCTCTCGTCGACAACGGCCACGCCCGTGACCTTATCCTCGTCCTTCAGGAGAATGGCTCTTACGCCGCGCGCACCGCGTCCCATCGAGCGCACGTTGTTCTCGTCAAAGCGCACCGACTGGCCTTCCTCGGTAGCAATGAGGATGCTGTTTTGGCCGTCGGTCTTGCGGACGAAGTAAAGCTCGTCGCCCTCGTCGAGCTCGATGGCCTTCTTGCCGCCCTTGCGGTTGTATTCAAAGTCCGAAAGCGGCGTCTTTTTGATAACACCGAGCTTGGTGACCATGGTCAGATATTCGTCCTCGGGAAAGTCGGACACGGCGATCATACCCGTCAGCTTCTCGCCCTCCGCAAGCTCCACGATGTTGACGATGTTGGAGCCTTTCGAGGTACGCGAGGCCTCGGGAATGAGGTACGCCTTGCGCGCGTAGACCTTACCGAAGTTGGTAAAGAGCAGGAGAATGTCGTGACTGCAGACCGAAAGCACGGTCTCGATGAAGTCCTCCTCCTTGGTGGTGACACCGATGATGCCCTTGCCGCCGCGGTTCTGCGCCGAGTAAACGTCCGAAGCCTGACGCTTGACGTAACCCGCGTGCGAGACCGTGATGATGCAGTTGTGGCGTTCGATGAGGTCCTCAAGGTCGATCTCGTCCTCGGCCTCTAAGATCTCGGTGCGGCGTTCGTCGCCGTACTTATCACGAATGACGGTCATTTCCTCGCGAATGATCTGCTTTACGCGCTCCTCGCTCGAAAGAATGTCGCGCAGGTCGGCCACGAGTGCCGTAAGACGCGCCAGCTCCTCCTCGATCTTCTCGCGCTCCATGCCCGTAAGGCGTCCGAGCGTCATCTCGACGATGGCCTGTGCCTGCGCGTCGGTAAGCCCGTAACGCTCCGAAAGGCGCGCCTTGGACTCGGGGATCGAGGGCGAGGTCTTCATCAGCTGCACGATCTCGTCGATGTTGTCAAGCGCGATCTTGTAGCCCTCGTAGATGTGCATTCTCGCGAGTGCCTTGTCAAGATCGTACTGCGTGCGGCGGTAGATCACGTCCTTTTGGTGCACGATATAGTGGTCAAGTATACTTGCCAACGGCAAAACCTTGGGCTCGCCGTTCACAAGTGCCAGCATATTGATCGAGCAGGTGTCCTGCAGCTGTGTGAATTTATAAAGCTGATTGAGCAAAATCTCGCCGTTTACGTCGCGGCGGTACTCAATGACGATCTTCATGCCGTCCTTGCCCGACTCGTCTCTAAGGTCGGTGATGCCGTCCACGCGCTTTTCCTTGTGAAGCTGGCCGATCGACTCGACAAGCAGGCTCTTGTTGACCATGTACGGGATCTCGGTAATGAGGATCTGACGGTTTTCCTCGTCGATCTCGGCTCTTGCGCGCACCGCGATGCGTCCCGCACCCGTTGCATAGGCCTTTTTGATGCCCGCCGTGCCGTAAATACGCGCGGCCGTGGGGAAATCGGGGCCCTTGATGTACTGCATCAGCTCCTCGACCTCACATTCGGGGTGATCCATGCGGTAAAGCGTCGCATCAATGACCTCACCCAAGTTGTGCGTGGGAATGTTGGTAGCCATACCGACCGCAATACCCACGGCACCGTTGACCAGAAGGTTCGGGAAGCGCGCGGGAAGCACCGTGGGCTCCTCGCGCTGATTGTCGAAGTTGGCCGTCATCCTCACGGCGTTCTTCTCGATGCCCTCCATCAGCTCCGCGGCGATCTTGGACATTCTCGCCTCGGTATAACGGTATGCGGCAGGCGGGTCGCCGTCCACCGAGCCAAAGTTACCGTGTCCCTCTACCAGCGTGTAGCGGTAGGAAAAGGGCTGTGCCATACGCACCATCGTGCCGTAAACGGCGGCGTCGCCGTGCGGATGGTAGCGACCCAGCACGTTACCTACCGTGGTCGCCGACTTA
>SVRO01000039.1 GCA_015064795.1 Oscillospiraceae bacterium
CGAGGGCGCGCAAATGCTACATCGCCGAAAAGAAAGCGAGCTTTCTTTGTCGGCGTGTAAGCTTTGCGCTGACGGACAACCGCTTCGCGGTTTTCCGTCCCAAAATGACGTAAAGTTTAAGCGTACCCATGCGAGAAAAGTTTTCGCCCAGCCTTTTTCAAAAGGCTGGTGGGGTGTGGGGCAACGCCCCACATAAACAGACCGATAAATCAAAATTTGAAGCACTCAACTTCACAAAATCAAAAAGCCGTTTTGAAATAAAAACGGCTTTTTGAAAGTTTTATTCAATTCCTCTGAGCTCACATTTCGGGCAAAATTCTTTTGCCCTTTCGCACATAGCGTGCATTTCCTCATCCGAAAAAGCCGCACACCCATCGGCCAAGATGTCTCCCGAGTCCACAAAGCCCTGCAAATAGTACGCCTCGCCCTCACCGAGCATTTGGGCAACGCCCACGATATCCGCCTCGGTGTGAAGCCCCTTGACCACCGTGGTGCGAAATTCGTGCGGTACGCCGCTTGTCCGGATAGCCTCAATGCTCTCGGCAAGCGCATCCATATCCACCTTGACGCCTGCCACAGCCTCGTATTTTTCGGGTACGCTTTTGATATCCATGGCCACATAATCGAGAAGGCCATCCGCAAGGAGTGGCTTTAATTTATCGGGAAAAGAGCCATTGGTGTCGAGCTTTACGGGATAACCCTCCTGTTTTACGGCAACAATAAATTCGTACAGTCCCTTCGCCAAGGTAGGCTCACCGCCCGTGATGACCACGCCGTCGAGAATCCCCTTTCGCTTTTTCAAAAAAGCGAAAAACTCTTCCTCCGAGACCTCCTCGGACTCCCCTCTCGGCAAAACCAAGGAGGCATTATGACAAAACGGGCACCGGAAATTGCACCCGTTCGTAAAAACCACACAAGCCACACGCCCCGGGAAATCCAGAAGGGTAAGCTTTCTGAGTCCTGCAATTTTCATAGCCAAATCCTTTCTTTTTGTAAGTGACGACTCCATTATATAACGAAAACAAAAAAAAGTAAAGAAAAAAACAAAAAAATCTCAAAAAGTTCTTGACAAACGCTTTTTCTTGTGATATAATACAACACGTTCCGCAATGAGCGCGCTTGCTGGTGTGGCTCAATGGCAGAGCAGCTGATTTGTAATCAGCAGGTTGTTGGTTCGACTCCGATCACCAGCTCCAAAACGGGTTTATGGCAATCGCTGTAGACTCCATACGGGGGATTTCCCGAGCGGCCAAAGGGGGCAGACTGTAAATCTGTTGTCACTGACTTCGGTGGTCCGAATCCACCATCCCCCACCAAAAATCCGAAAGCTTTGCTTTCGGATTTTTCATTTGTGCCGCAGGCACAACATCATTTGCGCGTAGCGCAACATCATTTTGAGCGAATCGAGAACTTCATTGCCGCTTGCGGCACAATTGAATGATATTGAGGCGTTGCCTCAAATGAGGTGTACTTGCGCCCAATGATGTTACGGCTTCGCCGTAACTGAAGTTGCGCTACGTGCAAACAGAATCAAACTGTCCGCTTAGCATGTTAAAATATATTTGATTTTTCACCGAAGGTGTGATATAATCAACGTAGAAAGGCGATGATGTCGTGAGAGAAGATAAACTCGGAGATCTTTCAATGGAATGGTCCGTTGGTGTTTTGCAGTTAACAAAAGAACTCCGTGCAAGGCACGAAAATGTGATTTGCCGTGTGCATATGAAGAAACGCCAAGTTATCAAATAACCAAGCTTTTTCTGTCAAACAAAGAACTCATACTAAAAGAACTTTTCGACATATAAAAATTCTCAATTCTTAAAAACAGGAGAACTGTCATGATTGATTTCAAAGACCTCAACCACAGTCGCGTATTTGAGCTTTTCGAAGAGCTTTCACGTATTCCGCACGGTTCGGGCAACCGCGGAGCGATCGCACAGTTTTGTGCGGATTTTGCCGAGAAAAATTCACTTCGCTATATCGTTGACGATGCCAAAAACGTCATCATATACAAGGACGCAAGCCACGGCTTTGAGAACGCCGCCCCCGTCATCTTGCAGGGGCATTTGGATATGGTCTGCCAAAAGACGCCCGAAAACCCCATCGACTTTGAAAAGGAAGGCATCACGCTTGTACGCGAGGGCGACACCCTTCACGCCGACGGCACAACACTCGGCGCCGACAACGGCATTGCCGTTGCCATGGTGCTGTCTATCTTGGAGCGAAACGACCTGCCGCACCCCCCCATCGAAGCGCTCTTTACCGCCGACGAGGAGATTGGTATGCTGGGAGCCGTGGATCTTGACACTTCCCTTCTGCACGCCAAGCGCCTGATCAACCTCGACTCTGAGGACGATGATACCGTCACGGTCTCCTGCGCAGGCGGAAGCGAATTTAAGGCTTACCTTCCCCTCCATAGACAGAATATCTCCTCGGCGGGTGTCAAGATCGAGCTTTGCGGACTCAAGGGCGGTCATTCGGGCGTAGAGATCGCCAGCCACCGCGTCAACGCCGCCACACTTGCGGGCAGATTGCTGACTCACCTTTCGAAAGAAACAGATTTCGAGCTTATTTCGGTCAATAGCGGCACCAAGGCAAACGCCATTCCGAATACAGCCGTCATTGAGCTTGCTTCCGCAGAGCCCCAAAAGCTCGCCACGCTTGCCCAGCAATATGTTGCGGAAATTCAAGCCGAGATTGCAGGTTACGAGGAAGGCTTTCGCGCAGAAATTTCCACGCTTGAAACAAAAGAATGTCTCGCTATAGACAAAAAAGAGGCAGATTCACTTATTTACGCCCTCACCTGCACCCCCAACGGCATTATTGAGATGAGCGCCGAGATCAAGGGTCTTGTAGAAACCTCGCTCAATCTCGGCATTCTCACAACCGACGAAACCGAGATCACGCTTTGCTACGCGCTGCGCAGTAACAAAACCTCGACGCTTGCGGCGCTTGAGGAAAAATTGGATTGCTTCTTCTCCCGTCTTCCCGTCACGATCAAGACCTCGGGACACTATCCCCCGTGGGAGTTCAAAAAAGACAGTGAGCTGACCGCGCTTTACGTTGAGACATACCGTGAGAAATTCGGCAAGGTGCCCAAGGTCGAGGCCATTCACGCAGGTCTTGAGTGCGCGGTCTTCTCCTCGGCAATCGAGGACGTGGACTGCATTGCGATCGGCCCGACGATCCGCGACGCCCATACCGTAAACGAGCACCTTAGCATTGCCTCCACCGAAAGCGTTTACGAGCTTGTTTTGCGCATGCTCGAAAAGCTTGCAAAATAAAAATCCTTCAATAAAAAGGAAAAACCCCCTTGACAAAAGGGGGTTTTTATGTTATTCTTAATCGAATAATGCAGTGATGAAGTTTGCGCTTTCATTTCCGCACCCCAGAGAAGAATGCCTTGGCTGTGAGCATTCGTGCGCGTGAAAAGACGCTTTTCGCTTCGGAGCAGATTCCGTGAGGCTTTGGCAGGTAGCGGAATACGGTGGACACCGTTACATGTCGGCAGAGTGTTAGCTTTGGCTAAAATTACGGGTGGTACCGCGAGTGCTTTTGCACCTCGTCCTGTTTGGGACGGGGCTTTTTTATTTTTGTTTTTAAATTAAGATTTCACATACAGAAAGGAAAGGATTTTCAACATGAAGGAAAGACTGGAAAAGATCCTTGGCGACGCCCTTACACAGATAAGCGGCGGCGCGGATCCCGAGCAGATCCGCATTCAGTATCTTGGTAAAAAGGGTGAGCTTACCGCCGTGCTTCGCGGCATGGGCCAGCTCAGCCCCGAGGAGCGCCCCATGATCGGTCAGCTTGCGAACGATGTTCGCGTAAAGATCGAGGAGGCACTTGACAAGGCAAACGAAGCCTTAAAGGCAAAGCAGCTTGAGGAAAAGCTGAAGAACGAAAAGCTGGACGTTACGATGCCCGTATCTCCCCTTGCGACCGGTCATCATCATCCCCTCTCGCTCACGCAGCGTGAGATGGAGGAGATCTTCATCGGCCTTGGCTTCTCGATCATTGAGGGACCCGAGGTGGAGTACGACTACTACAACTTCCAAGCACTCAACATCCCCGAAAACCATCCCGCGCGCGACACGCAGGACACCTTTTACATCACCGACAACATTCTTCTCCGCTCGCAGACCTCGCCTGTGCAGGTACACGCGATGGAGACACAGCGCCCCCCTCTCCGCGTAGTTTCGCCCGGACGCGTTTACCGCTCGGACGCGCTCGACGCGACCCACTCTCCCCTCTTCCATCAATTTGAGGGTCTCGTGGTAGATAAGGGCATCACGATGGGTGACCTCAAGGGCGTGCTGGATGCTTTTGCCAAAAAAATGTTCGGCGAGAACACGCGCACGCGCTTCCGCCCGCACCACTTCCCGTTTACCGAGCCCTCGGCTGAGGTTGACGTTTCCTGCTTCGCTTGCGGTGGCAAGGGTTGCCGTCTTTGCAAGAACGAGGGCTGGATCGAGATCCTCGGTGCCGGCATGGTACACCCCTTCGTGCTTTCCAACTGCAACATCAACCCCGAGGAATATTCGGGCTTTGCGTTCGGCATGGGCATTGAGCGTGTTGCCATGATCAAGTACGGCGTGGACGACATCCGCCTGTTCTACGAAAACAACCAAAGATTTTTGGAACAATTCTAAGGGGGATATAGCATATGAATCTTTCTATGAAATGGCTGGCTGACTTCGTAGACGTCAGCGATATTGATATCAAAGAATATTGCGACCGCATGACCGACACGGGCTCCAAGGTCGAGGGCTACGAGCTCTTGGGCGAGGACATTGAGAACGTCGTGGTCGCCAAGATCCTGTCCATCAAGCCGCACGAGAACAGTGACCATCTTCTCGTTTGTCAGATGGATATCGGCAAGGGCGAGCCTGTGCAGATCGTAACGGGCGCGCAGAACGTGTTTGAGGGTGCCATCGTTCCCGCGGCCATTCCCGTGGCAAAGCTCCCCGGTGATATCACCATCAAATCGGGCAAGCTTCGCGGCGTGGAGTCGCACGGTATGCTCTGCTCGATGGGCGAGCTTGGCCTTACCGCACACGATATGCCCGGCAAGGTGGAGGACGGCATTCTGATCCTTGACGACGACTTTGCCGAAAAGATCGGTGCCGACATTCGCGACGTTCTTCTTCTGAAGGACAAGGTGGTGGAGTTCGAGATCACCTCCAACCGCCCCGACTGCCTGTCCGTCATCGGCCTTGCACGCGAGACCGCCGTTTCCTTCGACCGTGAATACAAAATTCCCACCCCCGTCGTGAAGGGTGCGGGTGACGATATTGCCAACCATCTGAGCGTGCGCATCGACGCGCCCGACCTCTGCTCGCGTTACGCGGCAAGAGTGGTCAAGAACGTCCGCATCGCGCCCTCACCGCTTTGGCTTCGCATGCGTCTGCGCGCCGCAGGCGTTCGCCCCATCAACAACATCGTTGACATCACCAACTACGTCATGCTGGAGTACGGTCAGCCCATGCACGCCTTCGATTATCAGTGCCTTGACAGTGCCGAGATCGTCGTAAGACGCGCGGCGGACGGCGAGAGCTTCCGCTCGCTCGACGATATTGACCACACGCTCGACTCCTCTATGCTTGTGATCGCCGACAAAAATAAGGCCTGCGCACTTGCAGGCGTTATGGGCGGTGCCAACAGCGAAATCAAGGATAACACGACCACGGTCGTTTTCGAGAGTGCTTGCTTCGACGGTGCCTCGGTTCGCGTGACCGCCAAGAAAAACGGCATGAGAACCGAGTCCTCGGCACGCTTTGAGAAGGGTCTTGACCCCGAAAACTGCTTGGCAGGTCTTGCGCGTGCCTGCGAGCTTGTGGAGCTTCTCGATGCAGGTGACGTGGTGGACGGCGTGATCGACCTCTACCCCGGCAAGAAGGAGCCCACGGTGCTTGCACTTGAGGCAGAGCGCATCAACCGCTTCCTCGGTGTTGATCTTTCCAAGGAATATATGACGGGCATCCTCACAGCACTCGAATGCAGAGTGGAGGGGGACAAGATCACGGTTCCTTCCTTCCGTGCTGACCTCGGCTGCATGAACGACATTGCGGAGGAGATCATTCGTATCTACGGCTACAACAAGATCGAATCCACCCGTATCAAAGCCGAGACCACGCAGGGCGGCAGAACGCCCAAGCAGCAGCTGAAGGTGGACATTACCGATATGCTCTGCGACCTCGGTCTCAACGAGATCCAGACCTACTCCTTCATCAGCCCCAAATATTACGATAAGATCCGCATGGCCGCAGACGACAGCCGCCGCCGCTCCATCGTGATCTCCAATCCCTTAGGTGAGGACACCAGCGTCATGCGTACCACCGCCCTCCCCTCGATGCTTGAGGTCGTGGCGCGCAACAACAACCTCAGCAACGAGAACGTCTCGCTCTTCGAGATGGCAAGCACCTATATTCCGCATGAGTCGGCCGATGAGCTGCCCGACGAGGGTGTTTCGCTCACGATCGGTATGTACGGCGACACCGACTTCTACAAGCTCAAGAGCGTATGCGAGGCCATCTTTGCTCTTTCGGGCATTTACGGCGCGCGCTATGAGGCCTACGGCGAGGACAACGCCTTCCATCCCGGTCGTTGCGCTACTGTAAGCATAAACGGCAAAACTCTTGCCACGCTTGGACAGATCCATCCTCTGACGGCTGAAAACTACGGCCTGGATATTCCGGTATATGCCGCCGTCATTGACTTTGACGCGCTCTTTGAGGCTTCCTGCCGTGAAAAGCACTACACGCCTCTTCCCAAGTACCCCGCTTCGACGCGTGACTTCTCCTTCGTTTGCGAGGAATCGCTTGAGGTCGGCAGTATCTTCGAGTCGGTTCGTCGCGCGGGTGGTAAGCTTGTCGAGGACGTCAAGCTCTTTGACATCTACCGCGGCGCACAGGTCGGCGAGGGCAAGAAGAGCGTTTCGATCCGCGTGACGCTTCGTGCCGCTGACCGCACGCTCACCGTGGAGGAGGCCGAAAAGACCAGCCGCAAGATCCTCGGTGACCTTGAGCACAAGTTGGGCATCACCTTGAGGTAAAAGCCATGGTAAAGGAAAAGATCGACCGCATCAATTATTTGGCGGCGGAAAAAAAGCTCCGCGACCTCACCCCCGAGGAGCTTGAAGAGCAGGCAGCACTCCGTCAGGAGTACTTGGCCGAGATCCGCGCCTCGCTCGGCGCAACGCTTGGCAATACCGTCATCGAACGCCCAGACGGTACCCGAGAGCAACTAAAAAAGAAAAACTAATCGCAATAACCCCATCACCGATCGGTGATGGGGTTATTGGTCAAAACCACTTGCGAAATCGAAAAAAATATGATACAATGAAAAAAACCGCACGCTTGCAATCATAATACATAGTATGGGTATATAAGATTTTCTACCGAAAGGAGCATCCTATGAAATCCGAATGGATCGCTAAAAAAACCGAAACGTCGGCCGCGGACTTTATCCGTGAATGCGACGAAGCCTATCGCCAAAGCATTACCTCGCTCGTGGAGGGCGTTTTAAAAACCGCCGCCGAACGTCCCATCATTCTTATCTCAGGGCCGTCTGGCTCGGGAAAGACCACCTCGGCACGCCTCACCGAGCATATGCTGGACAATATGGGGTGTCAGACGCACGTCCTTTCGCTTGACAACTATTTTCATCCGCTCACGGCCGAGGAAAAGGAGCTTTTTGCCGAAAACAAGCTGGATTTGGAGTCACCCGACCGCCTCGATGCCGACTATTTGAACCATCAGCTCTCTGAGCTTCACAAGGGCAACGAGGTCGAGCTTCCCCGCTTTGACTTTCTCACCAATTCGCGAAAAAGCAGCGGCGAGTTTTTGCGACTCAAAAAAAATGAGCTTTTGATCTTGGAGGGCATCCACGCGCTAAATCCCGAAGTGATCGACGCCGAGGACTACACCACGCGCGTCTACGTCAGCGTCCGTACGCGCGTAGAATTGCCCGACGGTCGCCTGCTTCATCCCTCGAAGGTACGCTTGGCTCGCCGCATGACGCGCGACGCGCGCACGCGCGGCCGCTCACCCGAGGCCACCGTTGACCTGTATGAAAGCGTGGAGCGCGGCGAAAACCTGTATATCATGCCCTACAAGCACCGCGCGCACTACGACATCGACACCTTCTTCCCCTGTGAGCTTGGCATCCACAAGACCTTGCTCCCCGCCTCGATGCCCGAAACCGAGAGAAAATATCCGTGGCTCACCGAGCTCTTTGAGGTGATGGCCTCCCTTCCCGCCATCGACCCCGATCTCGTCCCCAAAAGCTCGCTCCTTCGCGAATTCATCGGCGGCGGTATGTTTGAAGATTGATTCCCCCTCACAAAATCAGGCAGAGTTCACCTAAACTCTGCCTTTGCTATATTTCAAATTTTGATTTATCGGGGAAAGAACGTGTAGGGAACTTTTTAAGAAAATACGAGTTTGCTTCGCAACCTCGGTTAACAAATTGGTTGCGTCACTAAAAGTGCCGCATTTGCTTCGCAAACCCCAATTTGTTACAGTTTCCCTACCACCCTCAAAAACCTTTCTGGAATTTTTCACCACAAAGTTTGCAAAAACTTTATTGTAAAGGGGCTCCGAGTCATTTTGGTTCTTCTCGCTTTAGCGAGAAGAACATATACGCCGCGATCCACGCGGCAGACAAAGAGAGCTCGCTCTCTTTTCTGCGCGTGGTGCTCTCGCGGCTCAAAATGACGTGAAGTTTGCACATACCCATGCAAGAAAAGTTTTGATCAAACTTTTTGGGGAGTTTGCAGGGTGTGGGGCAGAGCCCCACATCGTCTCCCCTACCAACATCAATTTATACGCAAAAGGAGCAAAGCGGATTGGGCTTTGCTCCTAAATTTTACTTATTTACAAAAAACACAAGCTCGGGCTTATTGAAAATTCTCGGAAGCTCCACCGAATTGGAAATGCCGCGACTGACGAACATCTTGCCGCCGTAAAAGCCGCTCGTATAGCGCGGAAAAAGCCCCTGCCCCGGTGCAAAAAACGGAATCCCCAAAATGCGCCACTGCCCGCCGTGCGCGTGTCCCGATAGGATAAGATCGATATCGTAATCCTTCAAAAGATCGAAATATTCAGGATGGTGCGAAAGCAGGATCCGATAACCCTTCCGCGCGCAAAAGCCGTCAAGCCATGAAAGATCGGGAGGCGGCGTTTTACGGAAGGTTCCCTGCGCTTCTTTAGCAAAGCCCGTGGTAAGTCCGCCGATGACAAGGCCGTTTGTTTCAACATATCGGTCATCCAATAGCGTAGCCCCCGTTTTTCGAATCGAGTCACGAAAATCGGCACCGTATTTAAATTCATGGTTACCAAGCGAGCAAAAGGTAGGAAAGCGCGCGGCGCAATCACGGAGAAAACGAAGCCCTTCCTCGCATTTGTCCTTGCCGTGTACCACGTCACCCGTAAAGAGAACGGCCGTCGGCTTCTTTTCGATCAGTGCGTCCATAAGGCTCTCTGGCACTTGGCTATGCAGATCGGCCACCTGTGCCAGCCGTATACCGCGCGGTGCCCCCTTTGGCAATACGACCTCTCGAATCTCCATACCGTCCTCCTTTCTTGCGTTCTCTTTTTTATTCTATGCCGTTTTAAATTATTTGGTCAATATTTTATCGAGCGAGGATTCGATCGTAAGCCCCTCGTGCTCTACAAGTCCGCCGCGCACAAGCATCTTCTGCACCGATTCGTTCATACCGCAGATCGAGATCTTTACACCCTCCTCGACTAAGCGGTCAAGCCCCTCAATGATGGCCTCCACGCCGCTCGTATCCACCGCAGGTACACCGCGGAAGGAAAGAATGAGACTCTTGCAATCCCCGCGCGCCGTTTCCAGCTTTTCGTCAAGACCGCCGAGGTTGGCAAAGAACACGGGGCCGCTGATGTAGGCAATCACATGGTCAGGGTGGCTATCGCCGTTCTCGTCCACGTCCGAAAGCTCGACGCGCAGCTTCGCACTGCGAATCACGAACAGAAGCATCGAGAAGCCGATGCCGAGAAGAATAGCAACCGTCAGGTCAAACACGATGGTCGCAACCATGGTAAGCAGGAATTTCGCGATTGCGCCCCAGAAACGACGCGAGAATATGTAGCGGATCTCACTCCACTCATTCATGCGCCACGCCGTCACGAGAAGCACACCCGCAAGCGCCGCGAGCGGCAATTTCGCCATAACGCCGCCGAGTAAGAACATCGAAGCAAGAAGGCCCAGCGCATGTACAATTCCACACACACGGGTACGCGCGCCCGACTTGATGGCCACGCTGGTTCGAGCGATCGCCGCCGTGGCAGGTACGCCACCAAAGAACGGAATGATCATATTGCCCACGCCCTGCGCCACAAGCTCAAGATCGGCATCAAAGGGCTCGTTCTTCATACGCGAGGCACTCGCACCACAAAGAAGACTCTCGATCATGCCGAGTGCCGCAATACTGATCGTGGGAGAGAGATACTCACCGATGCGGTTCCACTCGATGTCACCGAAGGAAAGATGCGCGTCAAGGAAGATCTTTTTGGGGATCTCACCCACACAGGCAATGTCGAAACCAAGCAGAAGATTCGCAACCGTTGCCACGATGATACCGACAAGCGAGGAAGGCACGCGCGCGTTCCACTTCTTCGGCCACACGAGCATCACGAGAATGACGATGCCGCCAATGAGAATCGTGCGGTAATCGGGAACGCCTGCCTTACCCGTCACGACGCTTACAAGCTTTGCGATGGCTCCCTCGCCCACCGAGGTCGTACCGAGAAAATTGTCGACCTGTCCGAGCGCGATCGTCAGCGCGATACCGGCCGTAAAGCCCGTGATGACGGGACGCGGAATCATGCTGACGAAGCGTCCAAGCTTCAAAAACGAACAAATGAGAATAAGCGCCCCCGCCAAAAAGCTGACAACGAAAACGCCCTTCAAATCAAACTTGGCAATGACACCGAGAATAACCACCGACATCGCGCCCGTAGGGCCGCTGATCTGGAAGGAGGCGCCCGAAAGCGCACCGATGATAAGTCCCGCAAGAATAGCGGTAATGAGTCCCGCCGCCGCGTCCGCGCCACAGCTTACGCCAAAGGCAAGAGCCAAAGGAAGTGCTACCGCCGTCACGGTAAGGCCTGCCATAAGATCGCCTGCAAACGCCCCCGCATTGTAGCCCGTAAACTCGCGCTTCAGCATGGCTTTGTATTTCCTGAACATAGTGATTCTCCCCTCAAAGTGATATAACTTTATTATTATACACCCATTCTCCCCATTTGTAAAGCATAAATATTGAAAAATCCGATTGACTTCTCCGCTACTCTATGATAGAATAAAAAAGATAAAAATGAAAAGAGGTTTCAACATGAGCGATATTAAAGATATAAATCTCGCGTCGTCGGGCAGAGATAAGATCAACTGGGTGCGATCCTATATGCCTGTTCTTAACGGCATTCGAGGTGAGTTCGAGCGTGAAAAGCCCTTTAAGGGAATGAAAATTTCCATGTCCATTCATATGGAGGCCAAGACCGCCTATCTCGGCCACGTGCTCCGTGCGGGCGGTGCCGAGGTCTACATGACGGGCTGCAACCCTCTCTCCACGCAGGACGATGTTGCCGCTGCGCTTGCCGCCGACGGATTTGAAGTCTACGCCAAGCACGGCGTAAACGAGCAGGCATATAACGCGCATTTGACGGCGACGCTCGCCTGCTGCCCCGATCTCATCATCGACGACGGCGGCGACTTCACCTCGCTCTTGCACGGTGAGTGCCGTAATCTCGGCAAAAATCTTATCGGCGGATGTGAGGAAACCACCACGGGCATTCATCGCTTAAAGGCACGCGAGGAAAAGGGGCTTTTGGATTTTCCCATGATCGATGTCAACGACGCCGACTGCAAGCACCTCTTTGACAACCGTTACGGCACAGGTCAGTCCACGCTTGACGGCATTATGAACTGCACCAACCTCATGATCGCGGGCAAGACCGCCGTGGTTGCAGGCTACGGATGGTGCGGCAGGGGCGCGGCAATGCGTCTTTCGGGCATGGGGGCAAATGTCATCATTACCGAGATCGATCCCATCAAGGCAACCGAGGCCATCATGGACGGCTACCGCGTGATGACCATGGATGAGGCGGCACCGCTCGGTGACCTCTTCATCACCATCACGGGCACCAACGACGTCATAAGAAAGCGTCACTTCGAGGTCATGAAGGACGGCGTTCTGCTTGCCAACAGCGGTCACTTTGACGTCGAGATCAACCGTCCTGAGCTGGAGGCCCTTTCGGTCGCACACTACCAAAGAAAGCCCAACATCGTGGGCTACGAAATGAAGGACGGCAGAATTCTCAATCTGCTTGCCGAGGGACGTCTCGTCAATCTCGCCGCAGGCAACGGTCACCCCGCCGAGATCATGGATATGTCCTTTGCCATTCAGGCCAAGAGTCTGGAGTTTCTCGTCAAAAACAAGAACAAGCTCGAAAATAAGCTCTATAGCGTGCCGCGTGAGACCGACCTCGCCGTTGCCACCGTGAAGCTTGCTTCACTCGGCGGTAAGATCGACGTCCTCACCCCCGAACAGATCGAATACCTTTCCAAAGTAGAATAACTTTCGGGCAGAGCCGGTTGGCTCTGCCCTACTCGTTTTCTGTTTCAAATTTTGATTTTTCGGTCTGTTTATGTGGGGCGTTGCCCCACACCCCACCAGCCTTTTGAAAAAGGCTGGGCGAAAACTTTTCTCGCATGGGTACGCTTAAACTTTACGTCATTTTGGGACGAAAAACGCCGT
>SVRO01000040.1 GCA_015064795.1 Oscillospiraceae bacterium
AAGAAAGATTTTGCGATGCGAATATATCAAAAAGGCTTATGCGGCAAGGCTTTTGGGCGGCAACTTTCCACCCCGAAGCTATGGCTAAAGCCCCTGAAGCGTAGAGATGATGGGTCTCATCGGCTTGGGTAACAACCCCATGGTTGGTATGACGGTTGCTGTTGCGGTTGCTATCGAAGAGGCATCTAAGTAAGAGGATGCGGGTCACTTTTTGAAAAAACGTTTGGCTTGCGCCAAACTTGCCAAAAAACGCTTTGCGTTTTTTGAGCTCCGCAAAAACTTCAATAAAAAATCGGACACACCCTTGGGAGAAATCCTTGTGGGTGTGTCCTTTTATTTTCAAGGAACTGCGTTTGCTTCAGTCAAAAACCTCGATGGCGACGCTCTTATAGGCGGGGATATCCGAGAGGATCAGCCGATCTCCCTCGAGGCGTCCCTCACAGCCCACAAAACGTGCGCTCGTATAGGCGCGGTCAAGCGCAATAACAGGATTTAAGACGTCATCGGCATAACAGTTGAAAAAGCCGATCGCCAGACTATGCTCGCCGCGCGAGCAAAGGGTATACAGATCCGGAGCCGCAGGACAATGCGCGGGAAGTCTGCCGCCGACGGCCGCAATGCCATCAAACAGGATCTTCTCGATGGCAAAGCCTCGCGTAAGGCTTGAAAATCTGTCGATCGTATCACTGTCAAAGGTAAATACGGTAAAGCTTTGACCGTCGGCATTGCGATAACGGTAAGCGACCGTCCGGCCATCGCCCACCGCACAGGCAAGGATCCTTGCGCTCTCGGCAATCGGGGCGGTAATAAAGGTTCCGCTTCCGCGATACACACTTACGTTTGCCTCGTCCTCGGTCTTAATGGCTCTTACGTTCAGCGTGTTCCGCGCGACATCTCCCCGCAAGCCCACGTCAACGCCGCGCTCGGAAAGGATCGCGGCGGCAACGCCGTCAAGAATTGCGCCCTTTTGTAGCATATCAAGCGGAATCTTGCGCGCAGCTTCCCCGAAAACGGCGACCGCGCAGGCCTCTCCCTTTCCGTAAACGGTGGGAATGCCGCAATTCTGAAGCATCGAGCCCGCATTCGTGGTGGGAAGATACTGCACCCTTGCCGCGGACGAAAGCGTAAAATCGGCGGTGTCAAGAACACCCTCGCATGCATATACCAGAACGCCCGATGCCGTCTTGCCATCGAACACCTCGCCCACCGCCTCGTGCAGAGGAAGGTTGCGGCAATGGTGCTTGACATAGCTTGGATCGTAATGGGGCGAGGTGTTGTAGTCGAACATATATTTCAGGATTCCCCCAAAGCCGGACGCGCGCATGGCGGCATCGAACAGCTCAAGATGCGCGGCGGGAACGGTATAACGGGGGCGAGGATAGACGTCGCCCTCGGATACGATCTCGGCCGAGCCGTCGGGGCAGAGCGAAAGAAGCATTCTTTCGGTTTCGAGCAGCATCGGCATGGTTTTGTCCGACGTCACCGCCCAATACGGCGCACCGGAAAGGCGCAGAAACGGCTCGGTATTGCCCGCAAGAATTCGGGCGATCTCAAGTCCCGACGCGCCGTCAAGATTCCATGCACTGGGAACGCAACAAATTCCGATCCGAACCGTAGGATCAAATTCGTCCATCGTTCTTCTCATCTCGGCGGCAAGAGCGCGAAGCGAATCGCCCGTCGCTTTAATGTATGCGGAGCGATATTTGTTTGGCTTTTCAAAGAGCTTCTTTGAAAGCTCCTCGCGCCCGAGCTCCTCGCCGCAAAGCTCGCTCATCCATGCGAGATGCTTTTCGCAGGCACAGCAAAATGCGTCACTGCGCCGAGCGATGCGAAAGTCGTCGTCAAGAAGAATCAGCCGAGCCCCCGTCTCGCGGGCAAGCCTTTGGAGATAATCGGAAACGTCGCGCTTGAAATCCTCATCGAGAGGACAACGAGTATCACCGATGACCGTTCCATTGAGATTTACGATTGGCGAATAGGGTTTTGGGGCGCTCGAATGAAGGGCATGCGACAAGGCGACGCCGTGACCGAGGGTATCGCCCTGCCAGATTCCGGCCTCTATGCCGTTTTCCTCAAAGAATGCAATATTGGCCTTCAGCGAGGCGATGTTGGCCGCGACGGTCGGTTCGTGATCCCACAGATCGCAAATGCACAAAAGCACCCGTTCGACGCCTGCCTCCTTCATAAGGCGCAGGTATTCACCGCGATTTTCGACAGTGACCGTTGCGTTCATAATCGGCACGGAGTATTTATATTTTTTCATAGTCAAGCCTCCCCAATCCACGTTGGTATCCCACGACGAAAAAAACGATTCCACTCGCATTACGTCAATTTTATCATACATCTTGCCCAAAGTCAAGCACAAAAAACAATCGCTGTGTCCGTTCTCTTTTTTGAGAAAAGCGAGCCGCAAATGCGGCTCGCTAACTTTAGTCAATCCATTGGCGTGATATCGGATCAAGATTTCTTTTCATATTCGTTTTCACGAATACCGGGATAATTTTTGTCCAAAAATTCTTCTCGGTAAGGGTTCACGCCCGTAGAAGGATTCTCGGGATGAAGCGGCAGTGACCATCGCTTATCCTTGAAATACTTATTGTGGAAGGTTCGTTCGATGCGACCGGCCCGTTCCAGGGCATCCATGCACGAGCGGATACATCCTCTGGCACCGCAAATGGCAAAGTATCCGGTATGCTCAATGATATAATTATAATAATCCATGACCGCATGGTTGCCTGGCTTTCTTCCCCACCGTGCACCTGCCAAGGAATAACAAAGCATATACGCTTCCTCCTCCGTCATCTGCGAGGAGCGCACGTCAAACGCCATATTGGGAAATTCTTTCTTGAGGAACGGCGAGCATTCGTTATTCATACCGTGATGAGAAAGCGTACATCTGCCCATTTGAACGTCACCGAACCACACCTTTTTCTCGCCGAAATCGACGTAGATTCTTGCGTTTTCGTCCTTAGGACTCGGAATCGCGCCGCCGGGGCAGCCTCTGGTACAAGCACCGCAATGCATACAAAGCGTACCCGTATCTAAAATCGGGTCGGGCTCCAGCACACAATCCGTAAAGATAAGACCCAAGCGCACACCCGGACCGTATTTCTTCGTCAAAAACACCTTCGACCATCCGATCTCTCCAAGGCCGCATCCGGCCGCGATCATACGAATGCTGCATACGACGTCGGGCGGAACCTTTCCTTCGGCAACCGGCTTTCTTGTGGTACCGTTGCCCTCCGGCACCGCAGGATAATGGGCAACCGCCTCATAGCCGTTATCCTCAATAAAGCGGCACAAATTATAGGTTTTGATCGGCCTGAAAAAAGCATTGAGCTTATTGTAGGTATAAAACGTATAGTTGTGCCAATGCGTTCCTTCCTCGATGCCGCGATTCGCGCCGCGCGGGATCGGCATGGCGATCGCGATCACCGATTTCGCATCGGGAAAATAGGTGATCGGGCTCATAAGCACGGGGGCTTCCTTGAAGCGTTCAATATTACCGATCGCAATACAGTCGATCCCAAGCTCCTTTGCCTTTTCCTTGATCATCTGAGACGTCAATTTCATAATCAGTGACCTCTCTTTCCGCTTTTTGAGAATGCTCCTCCCAAAACATTGGCGCGTTCATCGGAGCGATCCACCGCGGAATCGGCTCTGCCAATCGCCCAAGTCTCCCTTGTGCGGAATTTATTTTCAAAGGTATTTTCCAAAGCATTTCTTTCTTCCAGACCGCACATGCAGGTTCTGTTACACAGTGCCGCGATACGGTCAGGCTTGGAATTGGCAGAAAAACGGTTCACGCATGCTCCGTTTTCACAATTCTTACACATGTTATAGTCAATTTTGCCTACGGTAAAGATTTTGCCGCAAATCACGATTTCCTCGGTTTCGGTTTTGCTGATGGCGCCCAAGGGGCAAGCATCGGCACACGAGCGACAGCCGTTGCATACGTTCTCCTCCAGCAGAGGCGTAGGCTCGATCTCGGCATCGGTAAGTATCATATGAAATCTTTGTCTGGAACCGAATTTTTTGGAGAAGGCAATGCCGTTGTAAGAAATGGTACAAAGGCCGCAAGCCACCGCCGCATAATCAAAATCGGGGTAAACGTTCGGAGCGGCCTTTCCCTCTGCGACCGGAATACCTGCCGGTTCAATATCACAGGGGTTCGGGAAAACAGGAACCGCCTCCCAACCGTGGCTCTCTATAAAATTGGTCAAATTATATGCCGAAAGAGCAATAAATTCATCCTCCAACCAGTTCTTACCGAAAAGCTGATAATCTCCAAAGTTCGTGCCTTCTTCTATGCCTCGCAGAGAACCGCGACAGATTCTTTTGCCTATCATAATAACAGTTTTCGCTTCAGGGAAAATCGAGAACGGATTGTGCTGAGCGTCCACCCCATCAAATCTGGATTTGTCCGCAAACCCCACCAAATCAATGCCGTCCTTCTCGGCAAATTCTTCAATCGCAATTTTCAAATTTTTCATTGTAGCAGATCCTTTCTTTTTTTTTACATTTTACAATATTCCGTTTTCTTTGTCAATCATAAAAAACACCATAAATTTATATTTTCGCCTGTTGACTTTATCACAAAAGTGTGATAAAATTAAGTCAAGATGGGGGGTGAGAGCATGATAAAAAAATCGCCGATCATATCTTTGAACGTTTACAATATCACTTCCGAGAAGCAAAATGCGACCGAAGTAAAAGGACGCCCCTTTTACTCCCTTACATACAGAAAAAAAGGAACCGCCAAAATCGACATTGACGGAAAAACCATCGTTTCCAAAAAAGACTGTATCACGTTAACACCCAAAAACAAAATATACGCGACGGAGATCTTAGAAGAAACGCATATCATAGCCATTCATTTTGACTGCCTGAGCGCTTCTTCCTTTCCCTCGGCTTTTATCATAGAAAACAACAGCCGACAGATCGAAAATCTGTTTGATGCGATATATAAAAAATATTCCGCCGAGGATGCCTGTAATTTCGAGTGCTATTCCTTGCTATATCAGATCCTTTCCGAGATCGATTCCTACTTTCAAAAGAAGCACGACAGCCACATCAAGCCTAAAATCCTGCGTGCAAAATCCGAAATCGAAAGAAATTATGCCAACAGCGATTTTAATATCTCTGTGCTTGTGGATCGGCTCAACATCAGCCCGTCCTATTTGAGAGCCGAATTCAAAAAAGCATATTCCTTGACGCCGTGTGAATATCTGAACATCGTGCGCCAAAAAAATGCCATATCGATTTTGGCGTCGGATTATTACTCCGTCGAGGACATTGCCAAGCAATGCGGCTATTGCAGCACGAGTTATTTTATTCAGGTGTTCAAGAAAAACACGGGGCTTTCTCCGCTGAAATACAAAGAAAAATTTTTGAAGTGAGCCGCATACTTTTTCTTTCGCGAAAGAAAAAGTATGCAAAAAGAAAGCAAAACAAAAAACTTTCATAAAAAATTGGACACACCTTTGGGAGAAATTCCTTGCGGTGTGCCCATTTTGCTCTTGCCATATTCCTTCCTTTATGATAAAATATATACGTTACGTAATTCAAACAACGAGGTGCAACCGTGCTGGACAAGATTTATTTGGAGATCACCAACGTATGTAATTTAGATTGCTCGTTTTGCCACAAAACGGCGCGGGCAAAAAAACTCATAAGTTCGGATGAATTTGACGCTCTGCTCCACAAAATAGAGGGGCGGGCGAAGTATCTGTTCTTCCACCTGATGGGCGAGCCGACTCTGCACCCCCTGCTTCCTCGCTTCATTGAGGCGGCGCGCGCCAAGGGCTTTTTGCCCGTCATCACAACCAACGGCTCACTCCTTGCCGAGAAGAGCGATGCGCTGATCGCCGCGCATCCCTATAAAACCAGCGTTTCTCTGCACGCTCCCGAGGCAAACGCCGCGTTTTCCGATGAGGGCTATCTTGATACGTGCGTGGGCTTTGCCAAGGCGGCGGCCGCGCACGGCTGTATTGTTGCCCTGCGCTTATGGAATCTCGGCTCGGGGGCAGATAATTCGCAGATTCTTGACCGCTTGCATGCGGCCTTCCCCGATGAGTGGCGCGATATTCGCGGCGGCGCGAGCCACCGCCTTGCCGAGCGCATCTTCCTTGAGTGGGGCGAGCGCTTTGATTGGCCCGACCCCGCCCTGTCTCCGTGCGATCCCGACGCCGATCGCTTCTGTTACGGTCTGCGCGATCAGATCGGCATTCTCGTCGACGGTACGGTCGTGCCCTGTTGTCTGGACGCCGACGCGAACCTCGCGCTTGGCAATCTATTCGACGCTGAGCTTGACGAGATCCTCGCCTCGCCGCGTGCCAAGGCCATCTACGACGGCTTTACGTGCCGTCGCGCGGTCGAAGACCTCTGCCGCAAATGCGGCTATGCCAAGCGGTTTTCGAGGGGAAATTAGTTTGTGTTAGGATTTTTTGTGGGAACTTTTTGAAAAAAGTTCCCACACCCTCAAAAACTTTCTGACAATTTATATGGGGCATATGCCTCGGTAATTTTCTACGGATACTTTTGTTCCCCGCAATTGGGCCCCGCACCCGAGGCAACTCTATATTTTCGACCGGGCGGGGCCCAATTGCGGGGAACGAGGTATTGGTAGAAGAATAACGAGGCGGACACCCCTATAAAAATATTTGAAGGTTTTTTGGGGAGTTTGAGGGGCTTTTTTGCAAAAAAGCCCCTCATAAAACATATTCACACAATCTCTCTTTCACAGCCCACAAATCAAATTTTCAATGGCCATATAGCCCTGTGGCGAGAGCTTGAGTGCGAGGTCGGCATCGGCGCAGAGCGTCAGCGCGCGCGCGAGGCGCTCCCGCGGCTTGCTCGACGCGCCGTTTGCGTACAGCCGCGCCTTGTATTCGTTCATTTTCAATGCTCGCGCGATCTCGCCCTGCGGCATTCCCTGCTCCTGCAGGGTCTTGACCGACAAAAGATCGCAAAGCGTACGCGAGACCTCGGATAGCACAATGATCGGATCGATCCGACGGAATTTCATCACCGAAAGCGCCGCCAGCGCCTCGGCCGAGCGTCCGTCCAGAATCGCGTTGGTCAGGGCAAACGCATCCGCTTCAATCGCACCGATCGACACGTTCTTCACGTCCTCGCGCGTGACGACCGTACGGCCGTTCTGCAACACGTAATAGGACAGCTTCTCGGTCTCAAAGGAAAGCGTATACATCGCCTTTCCGCTATATTCAATGAGATACGAACACACGTCGGGGGCGGCCGTTACGCCGTGCGCGGCAAAATGCTTGCCAACCCATGCGGCCAAGCGCGCACCCGAAATGCTATCAAAGGAAACGGGGGTCAGGTATTTGGCAAGCTTCTGCAACACGCTCGACGGCTTCTTTGCCGTTCCCTCCTCCATCTCGCCCGCAGGAACACACAGGATCAGCACGTTGTAATCGTAATCGGATAGCGTGGAAAGCACCTCACACAGATCGTCGATCTCGGACGAACGCATCGACGAGAGAGAAAGTCCCGTGACGCTGACGATCTTCTGCTCGCCCATCATGGGGGGCGGCATGAGCGCATCCATGAGTGCCGAGGACGTATAGTCGAGCGCATCCAGGCGCACGTCGTTAAAGAGCGCAAAGGTCGGATCGGGGCAAATCGCCTCGCGTGCAGCACGCAGAGCGTGCGTTTTGAGATAATCCTCGTCGCCAAAAAACAGATATCCCCCCGTCAAGCCCTTCTTCAATTGCTTGCGAAAAACATCCTCCTTGATGATCTCCACGGCGCGCCCTCCTTTCTCATAAGCCACTCGGCTTTCCTTTCTTTCCTTATTATTATACCATCCCAAGCCGTCAAAGTCAACTCCAAGTTTCACCGTCTTTTGGGAAGTTTTCAAAACTTTTCGCAAACAAATCCGACTTTTTTTCAAAAATCTCTTGACAAATGAAGCCTTTTATGGTTTAATATAAGATGTCATTGTATAAAGCGTATTTTCGGCTGAAAAGCAACACGCTTCCGGAGTGATTCCGGATGTCGCAATCCGGAATACCAACAAATGTAAGGAGGTGCAACGCAATGCTCAGAACCTATCAACCTAAAAAGCGTCAGAGAAAGAAAGAGCACGGCTTCAGAAAGAGAATGGCTACCGCAGACGGTAGAAACGTCCTGAAGAGAAGACGCGCTAAGGGCAGAAAAAGACTGACCTACTAATTTTAAGTATTTTGCTTAAAACATAAAAACCGCCGATGTCGCAGCTCGCACATCGGGGTTTTTGGTATACGGAGGTTTTGGTGTAGGATGAAAAATATCGCAATCAAGGAAAACCATCTGTATCAAAAGGCATATCGGCAAGGCCGTCGTGCCGTGGGCAAGACCGTTGCGGTCTACGTCCTGCGCGACTATGCCGCGAAGCGACTGAAGAAAGAAAATCCCGAAAAGCAGTTCGTCAACCGCATCGGGCTCTCGGTCTCCAAAAAGATCGGCTCGGCCGTGGAGCGTAACCGCGCCAAGCGCATCATCCGCGCGGCGTACGATCCGCTAAAGCCCCGACTTCGGACAGGCTACCTGATCGTCATCAGTGCAAGAGAGGCCATCCATGGTAAGAAAAGCACCGACGTGCAGCGCGAGCTTGAGAGAGCCTTTTCCTCGCTGGATATGCTGACCGCGCCAAGCGGCGCAAACAAACAAACGCCATGAAGCACGTTTGCATTTGGCTTATACGACTTTATCAAAAATATCTCTCACCGCTAAAACGAAATCCCTGCTGTCGGTTTTCGCCGACATGCTCTGCCTATGCCGTCGAGGCATTTACGAAACGTGGCTTTTTCGTTGGATTTGGACTTACGGTTTGGCGCATTTTGCGCTGTAACCCCTTTTGCGCGGGTGGGTACGACCCCGTTCCGCAAAAGAAAATTCCCAAATACCGCAAAGATCTTAGGGATGGTGCGGATATGCCCCCTTGTGATGGGGAAAACAATGACGAAAAATAAAAGGAGAAGGAATTTTGCCGCAAGGCTCAATTCCGACACAGCAAATGAATTCACTTTGGGATATCATTAACGTACCGATGGGCTACGTGCTCCGCTTTTGTAGCTGGCTGACCGGCAACCAGTATATTCTGGCTCTGCTTGTGTTTGCCGTCATCGTGGAGCTCATCCTGCTTCCCTTCGGTATCAAGCAACAGAAAAATTCGATCAAGCAGGCAAAGCTTCGTCCCAAGGAAATGGCGATCCGTAAAAAATACGCCGGACGGGACGATACGCCAACCAAGCAAAAAATGTCGATGGAAATTCAGGAGCTTTACCAGAAGGAAGGCTACAACCCTATGGGCGGTTGCCTGCCCCTTCTCATTCAGTTCCCCATTCTGATCGCACTCTACAACATCGTGCTCAACCCTCTGCACTACATCTGCCGACTGTCAAACGATACCATTGCTCGTCTTGGCACGGTCGTCGGCGGCATCACGGGTCAGAGCTACGACACCACGCGCAACATCAACCTTTTGGGTGATCTTCGCCGCGTTTACGCCGAGCATCCCTCGGCCTTTGCCGGAATCGAGGAATTCACGAGCACCGTCAAAGACGTAAATGATCTGCCCAACCTCACCGTTTTCAACAGCATTGATCTTGCGCAGAAGCCCGAGCTTGCCCTCAACTGGCTGCTTCTCGTTCCGATTCTGACCTTCGTGGCATATTTCGCCAGCATGAAGCTCACGCGCAAAATCACCTATCAGCCGATGCAGGACGACAAGGCCATGGGCTGCTCGAACAAGGTCATGGACTTCATGATGCCCGCATTCAGCGTGTATATCGCCTTCATCATGCCGGCCGCCATCGGTGTTTACTGGATCTTCAAGTGCCTGATCGGTATGGCAAAGCAGACGATCCTTCACTTTGCAATGCCCACTCCCGTCTTTACCGAGGAGGACTATAAGGCCGCAGAAAAGGAAATGAACGTGCGTCCCGACAAGGCCCCGAGAACCAAATCGGGCAAGGTCGTTCGCTCGCTCCACCACATCGACGACGAGGACTTCCCCGACACCGCCGAAAAGGCACGCGCACGCCGCGAGGCACTTGAGGCGCAGGAGGCCGCCGAGCTTGAGGAAAAGAAGGCAGGCGCACTTGCCGCCGCCCCCATCAAGGAGGACGAGCTGAGAGCCCCCAAGGCAAAGAAGGCAAAGAAGGACAGCGATATCATCTCTCCCGAGGGCAAGGTTGCCGAAAAGGAAGAGAAGACCGAAGGCAACGACGAAAAATAAGAAAGTAACGGAGAAAATAACGTGAAAAAAGAAGTCATTATCAGTGCAAAAAGCATTGAGGAGGCTGTTGCACAGGCCGTAGCAGAGCTTGGCGCACCCTCTGCCGATGCCATTGAATACACCGTTCTTGAGGAGCCGAAGAAGGGCCTGTTCGGACTCGGTGCAATAAATGCAAAAATTTCCGCGACCTATACCGTTGGCGGTGAGCTTTCCGCACTTGCCTTTATCAAGCAGGTTCTTGCGGACATGGAGATCGAGGCCGAGGTCGAGATGACCGACGGCGAGAACGGCGAGAAGCGCATCACCGTATCGGGTGAGTCGGCCGCCATTCTGATCGGTCACCACGGAGAGACGCTCGATTCTCTGCAGTATCTTGCCAGCCTTGCCGCAAACAAGAGAGTAAACGGCAAGAAGGGCGAGTACGTGAGAATTGCCGTTGACGTTGAGGGCTACCGCGCAAAGCGCGAGGAAACGCTCCGCGCACTGGCGCGCCGCATGGCAGGCCGTGTACTCAAGTACAAGAAGAGCGTGATGCTCGAGCCGATGAATCCCTACGAGCGCCGCATCATTCACTCGGAGATCCAGAACATGGAGGGCGTTTCGACCAACTCTATCGGTTCGGAGAACAACCGCAAGGTCATCATTTTCCTGACGACCGAGGGCGAGGAATAAGCAAAAAAATGCCGAGCGTAAGACAAAGTCTTGCGCTCGGCGTTTTTTCTTATTCTCTTTCGGCCATCGGTACGTAGGCCTTCGGCTTGGCAATGCACTTGTAGGCAGGACGAATGATCCGCTTCGCGGTTTCGTATTCCTCAATGCGGTGTGCGCACCAGCCCGCAACACGGGCAATCGCAAACAGCGGCGTATACATCTCCTCGGGAATATCCAGCATGCGGTAAACCAATCCCGAATACAAATCCACGTTCGCACACAACGGCTTGTTGATGCCCTTATGCTCGGCAAAAACCTGGGGCGTCAGACGCTCAATCGCCTCAAGCAACGCAAAATCGTCGCCAAATCCCTTGCGATATGCCAGATCCTCGGCGTACTTCTTGAGCATCACGGCACGGGGGTCGGATTTCGTATAGATCGCGTGACCCATACCGTAAATCTTGCCCGAGCCGTCGCCCAGCTCTCCCCGCAGGATCGACAGCAGAATGCTCCGCACCTCGTCGTCATCGTGAACGTCGTGAATTTTCGCCTTGATCGCGTCAAACATCTCCTGAACCTTGATGTTCGCGCCACCGTGAAGCGGGCCCTTGAGCGAGCCAATCGCCGCGCTGATGGCCGAATAGGTGTCCGTGCCCGACGAGGACAGGACGCGGCACGAGAAGCTCGAGTTGTTTCCGCCGCCATGCTCGGCGTGGATGATCAGGCAGAGGTCAAGCAAGCGTGCCTCCTCCTCGGTGTACTGCTTGCTCGAGCGCATCAGACGCAGGAAATTCTGCGCCGTGCTCATGTGGTCGCAGGGCATATGTAAATTCAAGCTCTTGCTGTAAAAGGCGTTGCGGTAAACCGCATAGGAATGTGCCGCGATCACGGGCAGACGCGCGATGATCTCAATGCTCTGACGGAGCATATTTTCAAGGCTCGTATCGTCGGGGTTCTCGTCGTATGCGTACAAGGCAAGAACGCCCGTAGACATTTTATTCATGATCGAGCGCGAGGGCGCTTTCATCAAAATATCCTCGGTAAAGCGAGGGGGCAGATGACGGTTGGCGGCCAACAGGGCGTTGAAATCGTCAAGCTCCGCTTTTGAGGGCAGCTTGCCGAATAGAAGCAGATAGATGACCTCCTCAAAGCCGTAGCGATCCTCGGCGTTGAAGGCGTCGATGAGCTTCGACATATCCATACCGCGATACTCAAGCTTGCCCTCATCGGCAACCTTTTCACCCTCGTACAGCACGTAGCCGTGAACGTTTCCGATGTTGGTCACACCCGCCATGACGCCCGTGCCGTCCATCTCGCGCAAGCCGCGCTTGACACGGTAGTTTTCAAAGGCAGACGCAGGAACGCTGTTCGCATCTCTTGCTTCGTCCATGCAAGAATCAAACAGCCTTGCCAGCTCTTCCTTCTTCATATTTTCATTGTTGGAATTATAAATCATGCTTGGGTTCCTCCCTACCGCTCTCCGTCCAATCTCCCCGGACGTGCGGTGAACTTTATTGTATCACATTTTTTTTGTTTTTGCAAGAAAAACTGCCAAAAATTTCATAACGTTTACACTTTCTTCACAAAATCGGTGCTTTTTCTCCAAAAAACGCTATTTTTTACAGATATCGTTGCATGCGCTATATAGAAAGAGA
>SVRO01000041.1 GCA_015064795.1 Oscillospiraceae bacterium
GTGTTTGAATGGTATATGATCTCTTGTAAAAAGATCAAGTATATGTTTTTGAAAGCGCACGCGGCGGCCTATGTTATGTCGGCGATCCGTCTCGCTTGGTACAAAATCTACAAGCCAACCGCCTTTTACTGCTCGATCTTCACCGTGGCACCCAACGGCTTTGACGCCGAGGTGGCAAGTCGCGGCAAGGGATTTATTTTGGATCTGATTAAGGATATTGATAAGCGAAACAACAACCGCGAGGCCTCTCCCAAAGAGGTAAGCTCCATTCCCACCCTGCAGCTGATGGCGGAATGCTATGCGCGTGGCATTAAATTTTTGCCGATCCATATTGAAAAATCGCACGCGTTTATGTTTTTGCCCGAGGGCAACCACATTCGTATGCCGTTTTCGGCCCTTTCGGGACTTGGCGAAAACGCTGCCGCCAATATCATTGCGGCACGCGAGGAATGTCCGTTTTCCTCGATCGAGGATCTGCAGATCCGTGGTAAGATATCCAAAAGCGTCATTGAGGTGCTTAAGAAAAATCATGTGCTTGACGGTCTGAACGACACCAATCAGCTTTCGTTCTTCTGATTTCACGGTTTTTCGTCTTTTATTATCAAAATCCGCACGCGGAGCATAGTATATTATGGAGAGAGGCTATACCCTCTCTCCATATTCTACTTTATGGAGGAGAAATCTATGCCTGAAAACAGATTTCCGTGCGGTCTTAACAATCAAGCGGGCAGAGATTTGGTTTGTATCGAAACCAACAGAATCTTAGATTCCTGCCGTGACCGCGATTGCTTTGAGAATGTACGCGTTCTTCTTACCGACTACGGTTGTGAGATCATCGAGCATACCTCGTCGGTTCGCGTTCGTTGCTCCGAGCTTGTGAGTGCCAATATCAGCATTGATTCGGTTCGCTTTAATCACGGTTTTTACTCGGTCAATATCAAGTTTTTCGTTAAGCTGACCTTTGAGGCCTGCGTCGGCGGACATCCGCAGGAGTTTGACGGTGTTGCGGTGCTTGAAAAGAGCGTCGTTTTGTTTGGCGGGGAAAATCAGAGCAAATCCTTCCGAAGCAACGAGGATTCCTCGAACGATTACTGCGCCGTACCGCATCCTTGCGCTTGCACCAAAAATCTTCCCACGGCCGTGGTTGATGTGGTGGAGCCCATCATTCTCGGCGTTCGTGTGATGGAGACGGCAAACGAGTGTTGCTGCTGCTGTTGCTGCACCGCGTGTGATGTACCCGGAAGCGTAACCTCGGGTATCAACGGCGTGTTGAGTGACGGTGAGGGAAGAAAATACCTTGTAGTTTCGATCGGACTTTTCTCGGTCGTGCGCATCGTTCGCCCCGGTCAGTATTTGATCCAGGCTACCGAGTATTCGGTTCCCGACAAGGAGTGCGTATCGCGTGAAAACGACGACCCCTGCTGTGTGTTCCAATCCATGCCGTTCCCCACGGCCGAGTTTTGCTCGCAGGGCAAGCCACACCATGTCGATTCCATCGGTGGCAAGGGCTGTAATTGCTAAATAAATCAAAGCAGTGTGACCAATTATGGCCACACTGCCGTTTTGTTGATAGATCAGCCGATGATACAGTCACCTTCACATAGGGAATGGTTGATTTGGCAACGGTATACGTCGGGAGACTCCAAAATCTCACCGCATTCGGAGCATTTCATAAAGTAACGGTGATAGTAAAATCCGCCCCACTCGGTATCGTTTTCCACAAAAAAGGTTTCGCAGTATCGCGGCTCCAAGAAGGTGTGTTCGTCGGCGTCGGGAAAATCGACCGTCAGCTTCTCGTAGGATGTTTCCTCTGTCTTTTGGTCAAAGCCGTCGCCGAGAATTTGAAAATCCACCCAAGCGCCGTGTGCCTTCAAGCAGTATTTTCCGGGCTGGGATATATCGTAATGATAGGAAAGATTGTATGAGACCGTGTTTTTGGTTTCAAACAGTGCCACGTCAATTCCGTCCGCCACATTCATACCTTCGCCCGCCAACATCAGGCGATAAAGCGACCATATGCCTTTGTGTTCCAGCTTTTCAAGCTGAGAGCCGTTGTACTTATAGACTTCAAAATCGGGTCCGATGTCAATGTTGTTGGGAGAATCGTTTTGCCATTGCATCGCGAAGGTGATCTGCCCGTTATCCCCAAAGAGAACATCCTTGAAATTCACGCTGACGTCTTTTATATCGCAACCAAAGTCCTCAATCGAAACGTAGGACACCTTGTCGGAGTCGCTCGCAGGCGGAACGAAGCCGTATATTAGATTGTTTGACAAGATGCGGATCGGTATTTTAATGGTGCATTGAATCGTTTTTTGCTTGAAACTTGAGGTGATGGGGTCAACGGTAACAGGTGAGTCGAAGCCTAAATACATAACGAAGCCGTGATCGGACGGAGCTGCCGTTTTTACCTTGATCGAATCATTTTTGAATTTAAGAACATTGTTGTTTTTGGTTAATTGTTTTACAAAGTCCTTCGATTTATCTGTATCTCCAAAGGTGATCATGACCCTGTATTTTCCCAGTGAACCGTCATACTCAATCATGCCGTCGCCGATATACTCTCCCTCATCCTCGGGAACTAAGCGAACGCTATAGCCTCCCGAAGGAAAGGAACATTTAATGGATACTTCTACAATGTTGGAATCGAACATCTTGGCAGAAATCCTTTTTACACCGATATTCTCTTTGTCGATTGGACTTGTCAAAAAGCAAATAGCAAGTACGATACAAGCGAGAATTGCCGTCAGAATGATCCAAAATGTAGGCTTCTTATAATGGAGCACGGATTTTACCCGTCCCTTGACACCCAACTCACCGAAGGCAAGAGGGCAAGTCGCAATCATGCGTCGCTTTATGCTACAATGGAGAAGGGCTTCGGAATAATCGGCTCTTTCCTCGCGTGCAAGCGTTCGGATCACCTTTTCGTCACAAGCAAGCTCAATATCGCGGCAAAGCAAAACGTAACCGAGCCACAGGAGAGGATTGAACCAATAAACAGTCAGCAAGAGAAAGCCAAGCGGCTTCCACAGATAGTCGCCACGCTGAATGTGCGCTTTTTCATGTGCCACAACGTGTACTATGTCCTTCTCGTTCATGTGGAAGGCAAGATATATCTTCGGCTTTATAAGTCCAAGGACAAAGGGGGACGCGACGTTCTCACTCTGATAGATATTCTCGCAAATAGGGATTGCCGTTCCAATCTTGCGTCGCACACGGATATAGCTTATTACCGCGTAACCAAACATAATCAGCATACCAAGCACCCAAATCGCTGTCAGTATTGGAATCCATATCTGCAAGGGATTGGCACTATCTCCCGGCGCGGGAGTAAAGGATTCCTCGATGATGGGATTTATCGTGCTATTGAGGACCGGGATACCCGTATTTACCGTGGGGCTGGGGTCGGTCATAATGCCTGGGCTTATAGTTTGCGCACTCGGTATCAGACTGAGCACGCTTTCGATGGAAAAAGGGAAGATAAGACGGAAAGCCACGATGCTCCAAAGAACAACTGTGATTCCTTTTGGTGCTTTTTTCAAAAGCAACCGTAGGAACAATACCGCAAGAACGATGTAGCCCGCCGATATGCTCATGTTGACGATGTGGAGGAATATCTGTGACATTATTTTTCTCCTTTCCGATAGCGGTCGATCATCTCCTGTAGCGCGTCAATCTCCAGTTTTGAGATCTTCTGATGCTTGGTAAAGGCCGCGACAAACGCAGGAAGCGAGCCTTCAAAGGTCTTCTCCACCATTTCATTTAGCTCCGCGGCTTGTACCTCGTCCTTGCTTACCAACGTGGAAACCACGGTGTTCTCGTTTTTGACTACACCGCGTTCGGATAGGCGCTTGATGACCGTATATGTGGTGGTCGGCTTCCAATCGAGCTTTTCCTTGCATAGCTTCACAAGCTCGCTGCTTTTTATAGGCTCGTGTTCCCATAAAATCAGGCAAAAGCGGAATTCACTTTCAAATATTTTTGGTGTTTCCATAGGATTCTCCTTTCTCTAATCTGTTAGAGCTCACATATAGTCTAACATATTAGAGTGGATTTGTCAAGAGGTTTTATAAATAATTTGCAAACATGCAAGAAAAAAGGGAACCGCATATGCGGTTCCCTTGTATGCTTTTTTAAGCAATCGGTTCAAAGTCCGATGCGCCGTGCTTGCAGAGAGGGCAGATGAAGTCCTCGGGGAGTGTGTCTCCCTCGTAGACGTATCCGCAGATCTTGCATACAAAGCCTTTCTTTCCCTCGGTTGCGGGCTTGGGCTTGACGTTGTTCTGATAGTAGGTGTAGGTCATGGTCTCGGCCTTGGAAAGGATCTTGGCCTCGGTTACGGCACAGATGAACATACCGTGTGTGCCGAGGTCAATATACTGCTCCACCTTGAGTGACATAAAGGAGTTGATATATTGCGGCAGGACAGCCAGACCGTTTTCCGATCGGAGCGGCGTTGTGCCGGCAAATTTATCGACGTTTCTGCCACTGCGGAAGCCGAAGGCCTCAAACACGTGGAAGGGGGCATCCACCGAGAGACAGTTGATGTTCATGAGCCCTGTGTTCTTGATGATGTGATGCGAGTAGTTTTCCTTATTAATGGTAACGGCAATGCGGTTGGGTGTGTTTGTTACCTGTGTAACGGTGTTTACGATAAGGCCGTTGTCCTTGTTGCCGTCGTTAGAGGTGACCACATACAATCCGTATCCAATGTTAAAGAGAGCCGAGTAGTCGTTTTTGGTCTTGAATTTTTCGTCAAAGGCCTGATATTCACGGCAAAGCTCACCCGAAATGGCGGAAAGCTGCTCCTTGGTCTCCTCATTCATGGCGGACTTTATCGTAACCGTAGGCTCTACATAGGTGATATTCTTGCTCTTGGAAAGAAGCTCCTTCATGACCTTGGCGGCCAAGGGTGCCCACGATCCGTTTTCGATGAGGGCAACCGTGCGGTTCTGGAAATTCCTTTCGGTCAGATGCTCGATAAATTCTCTCATAAAGGGGAAGATCTCGGCGTTGTAGGTCGTGGTGGCAAGCACGAGTTTTCCGTAACGGAAGGCGTCAGCAATCGCCACCGACATATCGGTGCGCGCCAGATCGTGAACGACGACCTTTGGGCATCCGTCCTCGCGGAGCTTTTCCACCAAGAAATCAACAGCCTTTGCCGTGTTGCCGTAAATGGAGGTGTAAGCGACGAGAATTCCCTCGCTTTCCTGTTCGTAGGACGACCATGTATTATAAAGGTTCAAATAGTAGCCAAGGTTTTCCTTGAGAACGGGGCCGTGCAAGGGACAGATTGTTCCGATATCCAATGTTGCCGCCTTCTTAAGAAGTGCCTGTACCTGCGCGCCATATTTCCCGACGATACCGATATAGTAGCGGCGAGCCTCGTCCGCCCAATCCTCGTCTACGTCAAGCGCACCAAACTTACCAAAGCCGTCCGCAGAAAAGAGAACCTTGTCGGCACAGTCGTAAAAAACCAATACCTCGGGCCAATGTACCATGGGCGCGGTGTAGAAAGTGAGCGTGTGCTTGCCGAGGCAAAGCGTGTCGCCCTCACCAACGACGAGACGTCTGTCCGCAAAATCACTTCCGAAGAACTGCGACATCATAACGAAGGCCTTGGCGCTTGCCACGATGGTCGTGGTGGGGAAAATGGTCATAAATGCCTTGATATTGGCGGCGTGGTCGGGCTCCATGTGCGAAATGATCAGATAATCGGGCGCCTTGTTTGCACCAAGCACGCGTGCCATATTATCCAGCCAATCGTGCAGAAAACGGGCGTCCACCGTGTCGGTCACAGCGGTCTTTTCGTCGAGGATTACGTAGGAATTGTACGAGATGCCGTTCGGCACCTTGTATTGACCTTCAAAGAGGTCGATCTGATGGTCGTTTACTCCGATATATCGGATATCTTTTGAAATCTCCATAATGTTTTTCCTTTCCTGTATGTTTTAAACGTAATTGGTTTCAATGGTTACGGTCAACTGATAGTCGGGATAAAGCTCCTTCATGTAAGCGGTGAATTCTTCCCTCAGCGCACTCCAGTCACGGAGCTTGTAATCCACCACGAAATCGCAGTATATCTCATTCGTGTTAGGAGCAAGGTAGAGTGCGTGAAAGCCCGTAATAGCGTCGTACCGTTTAACGAATTTCTCGATCTGCCCGTGCATGATCTTTACATTTTCGTGATCACTGTCCACGGCGTACATACCGAATACCATCACGATGCCGTATTCGCGCTTGATGCGAAGCTGCAGGGCATGAACCTCCTCGTAGACCTCACCAAGCGTTTTATCATGGTCAATTTCCAAATTGATCGAGCCTGCATAGGAGTCTGGGCCGTAGTTGTGCAAGATCAGGTCGGCGGCACCGAGAATGCAGGGAACGGATTGAATTTCCTCGTAAATTTTCAAAGCCAACTCCTCACTTGGTGGCTTTCCGAGAATGTGGGAAATGGTCTCCTTCAAAATATCAATTCCGGTTTTAAAGATAAGAGCCGAGGTCAAAATACCCGCATATGCGTCCAACGAAAAATCAAAGAACAAAAAGATAAGGGCTGAAAAAAGGGTGACGGCCGAAATAAAGGCATCGTTGCGGCAATCCACGCCAACGGCAATGAGTGACTCGGAGCAAGCCTTTTTACCCATACGGATCGTGTAGGTGCCGAGCACGAATTTAATAATGGCTGAAACCGCGATGATGATAAGTGTAACGTAGGAAATGGCAAGCTCGCTCGGTGAAAAGATCAACTTGAAGGAGCTTAGGAAAAGCTCGCTTGCGGTAACGAGAATCAAGATTGAGATCACGAGGCTGGTCAGATATTCGATTCGCCCGAAGCCAAAGGGATGCTTTTTGGTGGGGGGCATGGTCGAGAGCTTGGCACCGACGATGGTAATAAGAGAGGTGGCCGAATCGGAGGCGTTGTTGGCACCCTCCGAGATAATGGCAATCGAGCCCACGGCAACACCCACAAAGATCTTTACGGCGGCAAGCACCGTATTTACCAAGATGCCGAGCGCCGAGGTCGTAATGGTAATGCCTTCCCGCGTATTCGGTTTTTGCTTGAGCAGCTTATAAAACAAATTCATAAATGTTATCCTTTATTATTGCCTTGAAAAGCATGTAAAAATCCGATTGATAATATTATAACATAATATTTTGAAAATGTCTTTATCTTTTATAAAATTTTTTCGAAAAATACGATAGAAAAAAGGGGAACCGCCCGGTTCCCCTTTTCTGTTGAACTTAAATTTCGGGAATTTTGATTTTGATCTCGCGTCCGAGCTCTGCAGACTTTACGATGCCGTCGATAATGGCCTGATTGTAAAGAATCTGTGAGGAGGGAACGGGAGCGGGCGTGCCGTTCTTGCAGGCGTCGATGAAGGAACGAACCTTCTTCTCGAAAAGGCCTGTGAAGAGGTTGCCCTCAGGTTGAATGATCGGGATCTCGGTTACTGTCTGCTCGCCCGCAACCTCGTGGTAAAGCTTCATAGGACCGCCGACCGAACCGTTCCAGCAGTTGGTCGAAGGAATACGAAGACCACCCTTGGTACCAAGGATCAGCGCGTCACCGGGGGTATCCATGTTCATGGCCCAAGAAATTCTAAAGTCGAGAATAATGTCGCCCTCAAGACGAACGAATGCTGCAGCAAAGTCGTCTACCCCAAACTTTTCAGCGTAATCACTGTGTCCTGACTTGACATACTCGGAATAATTCGGATCCGTGCCAAAGAAGTTGGACTTGTAGCCGCTGACCGTGAGAGGCTTCGGATAACCGATTGCGTTAAGAAGCATATCCAGCGAGTAGCAACCGATATCGCCAAGCGCACCGATGCCGCCCGTTTCCTTCTCGATGAAGGTGGTGCCGAAGGGAAACGGGATACCGCGTCTGCGTCCACCGCCGGATTGCAGGTAGTAGACCTTACCGAGCGCACCCGAATCTACGATCTTTTTGATCATCTTCATGTTCTCGTCAAGTCTGGGCTGGAAACCGATGGAAAGTACCTTTCCGCTCTCCTTTTCAGCCTTGCAAACGGCAACGGCCTCCTCAAGAGTAACCGTGAAGGGCTTCTCAAGAAGAACGTTCAGCCCGTTCTTAAGTGCATAAATAGCGGGTTCAGCGTGCTGGGTGTTGTAGGTGCAGATCGAAACGGCATCAAGCTCCAGGCTCTTGTCGTCGATCAGTTCCTTGTGGGATGCGTAGTCCGTCTTTACGCCCTCGATGCCGTGCTTCTTAAAGAAGGCTTCTGCCTTTCCGGGAATGAGGTCGGCACCCGCAACGATTTCAACGTCGGGCTGTTTTTTCAAAGCGTTGATGTGAGAGCCTGCAATCCAACCCGTTCCGATAAATGCAATACGGAATTTGCGGTTGGAATCAACCTTGGTTTCTTCCTTTTTTACGTTTTCAAACGCGTTCAAGCTTTCGTCTGCCATAAAAAGTATCCTCCGTTTTTATTATTAGCCGTTGTAGTCTTCATTATTGTTAGCAACCGATCGAGCGTAAATACTTGCGGCTCTTTTCGATGCACTCCATTGGAGTGAGCCCCATACTGGGATTATCCTGCTCAACAACCAGCCACTCGGTGCCTGCATCTTTGGCAGCATCAAGAATAGTGGGGAAGTCCTGCAGTCCACTTCCTACAGGACGATACTCAAAATTCGAAGGACGTGTAGGGGCCGTGGGCTTGATGCCGATCAGCTCGTACATAGACTCCGACTTCTCGCCAAAGTAGTCCTTCAGGTGAACGACAGGCGCACGCCCCGTGTATTTGCGGATATAGGAGGCAGGCTCCTCGCCGCCGACTCTTACCCAACAAACATCAAGCTCGGTCTTGAGATCCTCTGCGGGAATTGCATCGTAAAGAATGTCAAGCGCGTACTTGCCGTCAAGCTTGATAAATTCAAAGTCGTGATTGTGATAAAGAAGCTGCATTCCCATTTTCTTTGCCACCTTGCCGATCATAGCAACGTCTTCGATGGTCTTGGCAAAGCCATCCGTACCGGGACGGTCCTCGGGGGTGAGATAGGGAACAGCCACGTACTTACAGCCGATATCGGAATAAACGGCCAAAGCAGCCTTGGGTTCTTTTCTCATGTCGGCAAAGGTGACATGAGCCGAAATCGGCACAAGACCGATCTCCTCGCACATGGACTTGATCTCCGCAGCAGAGTGATTGCCGATTCCTGCAAACTCCACACCGTCGTAACCCATCGCCTTTACCTTTTCCAGTGTGGCGCGCATATCCTTGGCGACCTCACCGCGAACCGAATAAAGCTGAACGGCGACCTTAAATGCCATTTTGATTACCTCCTATTTGAAGAACTTTCAAGAATGATATTTCTTTACTGTCTTCATTATAAGACATAATAAATGAATTTACAAGTCAAATCAAGTCTTTTTTAAGACAAATATTGCTGTTCTTGCCATTAATTGAACAGAGGCGTAGAAAAATAGCGTTCTGCTGTATCGGGAAGCACGGTAACGACGGTTTTTCCCTTGCCAAGCTTCTTGGCAAGCTTGATGGCGGCTGCAACGTTCGTGCCGCTACTGATACCGCACATGATGCCCTCCTTGGAGGCAAGCTCCTTGGAGATGCGGATGGCCTCCTCGTCGGTTACGATACAGATATCGTCGTAGATATTGCAGTTTAAGATCGAGGGAATCAGCCCGTCACCGATGCCCATTTGCACGTGCGTTCCGATCGATCCACCCGACAAAATGGCCGCGTTTTCGGGCTCAACTGCCCATATCGTCATGTCAGGATTTGCGGCCTTGAGCGTTTCGCCGATTCCCGTGATGGTGCCACCTGTACCGATGCCCGAGCAAAAGCCGTGAATGGGACCATCCACCTGCTTCAATATCTCGGTGGCCGTTTCGGTGCGCTGGATCTCGGGGTTGGCGGGGTTTTCAAACTGCTGGGGAACGAAGACCTTAGGATCTTCGGTCTTCATACGAAGCGCGGTGTTTAAGCATTCCTCAATGCAGGCACCGATATTGCCCGCGTCATGTACCAAAATGACCTCGGCACCGTAATGCTCCACGAGCTTTCTACGCTCCTCACTTACCGAGTCTGGCATGATGATCTTGGTTTTGTAGCCACGTACGGCACCCACCAACGCAAGTCCGATACCTTGGTTTCCACTCGTGGGTTCCACGATGACGGTATCCTTGCCAATGAGGCCTTTGGCCTCGGCGTCGCGTATCATATTGTACGCCGTGCGGGTCTTGATCGAGCCGCCGACGTTGAGTCCCTCAAATTTGACGAGAATTTCGGCCCCGTCCTCGGGGGCAAGATGAGAGAGGCGGATTATAGGTGTGTTGCCCATAGCTTCCAAAATGTTATTGCAAATCATATAAGCTATCCCTTCAAAAAGTTTATATTGATTCATTATAACAGAAACCGAAACAAAAGGCAAGAGGGGGTTTTCATTTTATCATATTTTTTATATGAAAAAATGTGAGCCTTTCCGTTATCAGTATATTGAACGGCCTCGAGTTCGGAGACGAATAAATAAATTTTATAAGAAAATATCTGTTTTGTGAATTATTTTCGAAAGGATTGCATACTTTCTATTGACTTTTGTCGAAAAAAGTGTATAATATTCTTGACACTTGTGAAGGAGGAAAAACGAATGTGGCATAGCTGTCAAAAAAAGCTGGAAATGAAAATTCACGCCATGCCAAGTGGCTCGGTATTCGGCATTGCAGATTTTTCCGAGCTGGCTTCGCCCAAAACCGTTTCCAAGATGCTGGCACGTCTTGAAGGAGAGAACGGCATTGAGCGTGTTCTGCGCGGCATTTATTGGAAGCCTGACGGTATTCATTCTTCTCCGAGTCCCGACCGTGTTGCAAAGGCACTTGCGAGGGAAAATGCATGGCAGCTCGTTCCCTGTGGGGCGACTGCGCTCCATCTTTTTGGGTTAAAGAAAGAAACGCCTGAGGAATGGACCTATGTTACCGACGGTACCTATCGGCATTATTCTTACGACGGAAAAAAGATCAGTTTTTTGCGTACGACGGGACGGATCTTGGGAACTATGTCGGAAAAGACCGCACTTCTCGTTCAGGTCTTAAAGGCGTACGGCAAGGAGCATATCACCGATGAGATCATAGCGCACATTGCCTCCTTTTTCAATTCCGAAGAGGCAAAACGCGTCTTGGCGGAGACCCGTAATACGACCGAATGGATCGCAGACGTGATCTTACGCATCTTTTGTTCCCAAAAGGAACAGAAACGCAGAATTAAAAATCAAGAATAGCGAGGAGCCTTTAAAATGAATACGACAACGATGAACGGAACGCTTTTTGCCCGTATGGTAAGAAACGGAGCCGCCAACTTGAATAAAAGCCGAACCATTGTCAATGACCTGAACGTTTTCCCGATCCCCGACGGCGATACGGGTGACAATATGTATATGACCATGGATTCGGGATCGGTTGCAGTGAAGGATTTTGCCGATCTGACGCTGGAGGAGACCTCCTCTAAGGTAGCACGGGGAATGCTTCTTGGCGCGCGCGGAAATTCGGGTGTGATTCTTTCCCGTATTTTTGCGGGCATTGCCAAGGGCTTTCTTGGCAACGGCGTTGCCGACGTAAATGCCGTGGCAAAGGCCTTTGCGTGCGGCGTGGATGAGTCTTACGGCGCAGTTTCCGTACCCGTGGAGGGAACCATTCTGACGGTTTATAAGGATGCGGTTGCTTACGCGAATTCCCGTATCCACGAGGATAGTACACTTGAGGAATATTTTGAGGATTTTCTGGAAGAGCTTCGCCGCTCACTTGACCGAACGCCAGAGCTTTTGGCGGTACTCAAGGAGGCGGGCGTTGTAGACAGTGGCGGCGCGGGCTTTGTTTACATTGCGGAGGGGATGCGCTTGGCACTCGACGGAACCGAGCTGGAAACGGCGGAGGCAAAGAGCGAGGGCGGATCGAAGGCAATCGATACCTCAACCTTTACCGAAAACAGTGTTTTGGAGTTCGGTTATTGCACCGAGTTTTTGCTTCGCTTGCAGTCTTGTAAAATCAACGTTGACGAATTTGACGAAAAGGTGTTGATCGACTATTTGAATTCCGTGGGCGAGTCGGTCGTGGCTTTTCGGGACGGCAGCATCGTGAAGGTGCATGTTCATACCATGAAGCCGGGCGAGATTTTGAATTACTGCCAGCGGTTCGGTGAATTTTTGACGCTGAAAATGGAGAACATGATGCTTCAGCATCATGCCACCACTATTCAAAACGCGTTTGAGGTCAAGCCGCGCAAGCCGCACAAAAAATACGGCATCGTTACGGTGGCGTCGGGCAATGGAATCAAGGATACCTTTACCTCGCTTGGGGCCGACGTGGTGATCGACGGCGGACAGAGCATGAATCCGTCGGCCGAGGATTTTGTGGAGGCCTTTGAAAGC
>SVRO01000042.1 GCA_015064795.1 Oscillospiraceae bacterium
GCAAGCACGGCAGTGGCCTCGTCAAACTGTTTATGACAGGTCAGACGGCCGCGACGGTAGGTATCGTCGTCCATGCAAGGAAGATCGTCGTGTATTAAAGAATAGGTGTGTATCATCTCAATGGCCGAGGCAAATGGCGCCGCGGCGCGTTCCTCGCCGCCAAGCATACGGCAAAATTCAAAAACTAGAAAAGGACGTATGCGCTTTCCGCCGCCGAAAAGACTGTAGGTCTCGGCCTCGACAAGCGGCAAAAGGTCGCCATCGATCCCCTCAAAATAGCTTCTCATGTACCCTTCGGTCACAAGCGCACTCTGCTTCAAAAGCATTTCGATCTTATTCATTTTCGCCGTCAAGCTCCTTCTCCTCGACCTCGCCGTCCGAGCGTTCGGTAAGCACCTTGATCTTTTTTTCGGCACTGTCCAGCTTCTCGTTGCAAAGGCGAACGAGAGCTATACCCTCCTCGTAAAGCTTTAATGACTCGTCAAGCGTTGCCATTCCGTTTTCCAGCGTACGAACGATCTCCTCTAGACGTCCCACCGACTCCTCAAAGCTCTTTGTTGCTTTTGCCATTTTTTCTCTCCTTATGCGTTTCGATAACCTTCACGTCAATTTTTCCGTCACGAACACGTAGCGTGACCGCGTCCTCTTTTTTTACGTCGCCAACCGAGCGGATCACGCGCCCCTCTGCCGTTTGGGCAATCCCGTAGCCTCGTGTCATCACCGCAAGGGGCGAGAGTGCCTCCAATTTTGCGGCAAGCCGTGAAAGCTCCGCGTTTTTTTCGGTGGTCTTGCGCAAAATGGCGGCGTCCGCCTTATCCGCAAGATAGATCAAATTCATGCGTCGGCTGCGCGTGATGGCGTCCGCGCCCGAAAGCACGCCCGCCTCACTCAAATATTTCAAGCTTCTTCTGCTGCTCTCCAGCCGTTGCAAAAGCGCAGAGGAAAGCTTGTTTCCGTACAGAAGAAGGTTCTTTTTCAGCTCCATGCGATCGGGCACCGCAAGCTCGGCCGCCGCCGAAGGCGTGGGGGCGCGCTTGTCGGCCACGAAATCACAGATGGTAAAATCACTCTCGTGCCCCACCGCCGAGATCACGGGCACGGGTGAGGCCGCTACGGCATAGGCAAGCTGTTCGTTATTGAAGGCCCACAAGTCCTCCGCAGAGCCGCCGCCGCGTCCGATAATAATGACGTCCACTTGTTTCTTGTTTGCAAAAAACGAAAGTCCCTCGATGAGCTGCTTCGGCGCGTCAGGGCCTTGCACGAGCGCGGGATAAAGATAGAGGCTTGCCGAAGGATAACGTCTGCCGAGAATGTTGATCATATCGCGTATGGCCGCACCCGTAGGCGAGGTCACGATACCGATGCTCTCGGGATAACGCGGAAGAGGACGCTTGCGCGACTCCTCAAAAAGTCCTGCCGCCTCCAGCTTCTTTTTGAGCTGCTCAAAGGCGAAATACAACGCGCCCTGTCCGTCGGGCAGCATATCGTCCACGTAAAGCTGGTACTGTCCGTCGCGCACGAAGGAAGAAACCTTGCCGTGTACGAGGACGCGCATGCCATCTTTTGGCTCAAAGGGCAGCTTTTGCGCGTTGAAGCGGAACATCACCGCACGCACGAGTGCCGCGTCATCCTTTAAGGAAAAATAAAAATGTCCCGTTCCATAGTGGTGCTTAAAATTGGAGATCTCGGCGCGAACCCAAATACCGCCGAGAAGCGCGTCGGAATCCAAAAGCGTTTTGACGTATTCATTCAGTTGTGTAACCGTAAGGTACCGAAGCGTTTCCGCCATATAAGCCCACTCCTTTCGAGATATTTGAGTGCTTTGCCATCATAAAGGATGGTTGTTTTCAAAAAATGAAATTCAAATTTTGATTTATCGGCCTGTTTATGTGGGGCGTTGCCCCACACCCCACCAGCCTTTTGAAAAAGGCTGGGCGAAAACTTTTCTCGCATGGGTACGCTTAAACTTTGCGTCATTTTGAGCCGCGTACAGCGCACGCGCAGAAAAGAGAGCGAGCTCTCTTTGTCTGCCGCGTGGCTCGCGGCGTATACGTTCTTCGCACAAGGTGCGAAGAACCAAAATGACTCGGATCCCCTTTACAATAAAGTTTTTGCAGACTTTGTTGTAAAAATTTTCAGAAAAGTTTTTGAGGGTTTTTAGGGAACTTTTTTCAAAAAGTTCCCTAAGCGTCCCCCCGATAAACATCAATTTGTTGAAATTAAGCTTTCAAAAAAGCACGTCTTGTGAGATGCGCAATACCGGCCGCGTTGTCCGAGGAGAACTGGGGCTCGGCAAAATAACAGCCGTCGCCCGCAAGCATTTTCTTTAAGATTGAGCAGCTCATCACGCCGCCGCTGTAAACAATGGAAATGTTCGAATATTTGGCGCGCAGATCGGAGGTCATTGCCACAAGCGTCTCGCCCACGAAGGAGAGAACGAAGGCCGCAATCTCCTCCTTGGCCGCACCTTTTTTTAGCATATCAAGCGCCATATTTTCAAGCCCTGAAAGATTGCAATAGCCGTCCTTTACGCAACCTTTTTTTCTTTTGGGCTTCCCCTCGTAAGCAAGTGCCAGCTTTTCAAGTGCCGCACCGCACGGGAAGGATAAGCCGAGGGCCACACCCACGCGGTCAATGGCCTGCCCGGCGTTGATATCCAGCGTACCACCTACGATTTCGCAACGGAAATCCTCACCGCAGGGGTGCACAAGAAGCACCTCTGTGGTGCCACCCGAAACATGAAAAGCGGCAAATTCCTTGCCGATGAGCGTGTCGCACGTGCCGCTTGACGCAAGTGCCGCCATAATGTGTCCGTTCTGATGCGAAAAAGTAAAGCATGGGATCTCATGCGACACCGCAAGTGCCTCGGCCGTTGCCACCCCCGCCAAAAAGCAGGGCATATACGAGCCCTCCACGGTGCGCGGATAGGCCGAAACACCGATGGCGATCGGTTGGTATTCGGCAAAATAGACTTTCGCCTTTTGGAAAAGCGGGGGCAGATTTTTCGTGTGCAGAAAGACCGCGTCACTCTGCCTCAATCCCCTCTCCCCCTCTTTTACGGGAAGCGGAAGCTTGAGATTGGCTACGATCTCGCCCGCCTCCGTACAAAAGGCAAGCGAGGTGGTATAGTTACTGGTGTCAATGCCGAGGAAGCAAGGCTTACGCATTGTCGGCGTCGCCCGTCTTTTGCTCGGGTGCCCCTTCCTTTTCCAGCAGGTTCTTTACGCCGTTCAAAACGCCGTTGACAAAGGATCTCGCCTTGATGTCGTCAAACTTCTTGGAAAGCTCGACCGCCTCGTTGATCGAGACTCTGGCAGGAATGTCGTCACGGTACAAAAGCTCGTACACACAAAGGCGCATGATACTGCGCGAAAGGCGCGACAAACGCTCGGTTTTCCAACCCGACGCGCATTTGCCGATCATCTCGTCGATGGTATCCAGCTTGTCAAGAAGATCAAAATATACGTCCTTGATATAACTGCCCGCCTCCACGGTAAACTCGCGGTTGAGTGTGGCAAGCGCGAAGATGTCCTCCGCCTTTTCGTCCTTCTTGAACTCGGTCTCGAACAGAAGCTCCAAAACCGCCTCTCTTTGCTCTCTTCTCGTCATAATTATGAATATTCCTTTCTCCGACACCGTCGGAAAGTCAAAAATCTCTCATCATATTATTATAAGTTTTTTTGTCCCGAAAGTCAACGAAAAAATGAATATTTTTCAAAAAAAGTGAATATTTTTGACGCGCGGGAGGATTTCCCGTAAATATTTTGCAAAACCTATTGAAAAAGTGCGCTTTTTTCGCTATAATTATAGTGTATTCTTTCGTTTTTAAGGAGGAAGCTCTATGTTTACACCAAACGGCGGAAAGACCCAGCCCTTTACTATTGTAAAGGACAAGCAGGTCGAAACCAAACAGATCTTGCGCGAGGTCTATATCGCACTCAGCGAGAAGGGCTACAACCCGATCAACCAGATCGTAGGTTACCTGCTTTCCGAGGACCCCACCTATATCACCAACTATAAAAACGCGCGTGCTCTCGTCCGTCATATCGACCGCGACGAGCTTCTCAACGAGCTTGTAAAAAATTATCTCGGAGTAAAATAACACCTTGGTACGCATCATCAACCTAAAAACCATGAAGGTGGCTTTGTCCCCTCCCTTTTCGGTGCTTTGCCTTGGCAACTTTGACGGCGTGCATCTCGGCCACCGCGCACTCGCGGAGGAGACAGTACGGCAAAAGCAAGTCTTGTCCGCCGAATTTGAGGGGATCGCAAGCGGCGCGTGGTTCTTTGACCCGCCCCCATCTCCTTATCTCTTCGGCGAGAGGGCGCCCCGCCTTTCCACAACCGAGGAAAAGCTCGAGCATTTTGCAAGCATTGGCTTGGACTACGCCTTTTTGGCCGACTTTTCCGAACTTTGCCGTCTGACACCCACCGACTTTGTAAAGAAGATTCTCGTGGGCGAATGCCACGCCGTCCACACCGTTTGCGGCTACAATTTCCGTTTTGCCAAAAACGCTTCGGGGGATGCCGCCACGCTCTCGACACTTATGAACGGACACGTAAGCGTGATGCCCTGCATAACACTTGACGGAAAACCCATCAGCTCCAGTGCCATACGCGCACTTTTGGCGGTGGGTGACGCCGAGGAGGCAAGCCGTATGCTCGGCCACCCCGTCTCGCTTTCGGCCAAGGTGCTTCACGGAAAAGCACTTGGCAAGACGATTGGCATTCCCACCGTCAACCAGTGCTTCCCTCTCCACGCCGCACGCTTGGCGGACGGTATTTACATCTCGCGTACGTGGGTGGACGGTACATCCTACCCCTCGGTCTCCAATATTGGACACCGCCCAACCTTTGACGATGGCGAGCAGGTCAACTGCGAGACTCACGTCATCGGCTTTGCGGGTGATCTTTACGGACACAAGATCACCGTGGAATTCTTCAAGCGAGTGCGCGGCGAGATCCGCTTTTTGTCGATTGAGGAACTGCAAAACCAGATACGCGCCGATATTGCGGCAACCAAAGCATATTTTGAAGAAAAAAGGAGGCAGCCATGAAGCACTTACGCATACTGCCTCTTTTTTTGTCACTTCTCCTTCTCCTCCCGCTTCTTATCCCGTCGGCCGCGGCGGCCACGCCACCCAGCGTCACAGGGGTAGATGCGGTCTATGTGATGAATTTGGAATACGGACAGGCCGTTTTCGCGCAAAACGAAAGCAAGCGGCTCTACCCCGCCTCTACAGCAAAGCTTGTAACGGCGCTCGTGGCCGAAAAACACTTTGCGGAAGACCTTGACCAAAAGATCGAGATCACCGAGGAAATGAAGGCGGCCTTTCGCGGCCGCGCGCTCGGCCTCACCGTCGGTGAGCGCATCACGGTAGAAGCACTTTTGCACGCGATGCTGGTGGGAGGCTACAACGATGCCGCCATCGTGCTTGCCTTTGCCACAGCAGGCGATCTTGCAAGCTTTTGTGCAAAGATGAACGAGTGCGCTCTCGCGCTTGGCGCGACCGAAACGCATTACACCAACCCCACGGGACTTCACGACCCCGCCATGGTAACAACGGCGCGCGACACCGCATACATAGCCGTGGAGCTCATGAAGCACGAAACGCTCTACGCCATCACCAAAAAACCAAAGTGCGTCCTTTCCGCCACCAACAAAAGCGACGAGCGTACGGTCTATTCGCGCAATTCTCTCATCTCTTCCATTTTGGAGGAGGACTACTACTATTCCTACGCCGATGGAATCCACGCGGGCTCGACCGACGAGGGTGGTGATTGCGTCGTCACAAGTGGCAGACTCGACGGACTTTCCTACGTCTGCGTAGTGCTTGGCGGACGCTCGTCGGACGGCAAAAACGCCGCCTTCCCCGCCGCCTCGAATGCCCTGCGCTACGCCTTAAAAACCTTTACCGTGAAAACCCTCAAAACAAAAAAAGCCGAGGTGGCTACCCTCCCCGTGCTGTATTCGGCAACGGTTGCCGAGGTGGCAGTGCATCCCAAAGAGGATCTCACTGCCCTGCTTCCGAGCGACTTCGATCTTGACGACGTGGTTTTTGAGACCTCGCTCGCGGTCACCGAGCTGGAGGCTCCCTTTGAAAGCGGCACAGTGGTCGGCCGCATTCTCGCACGAGATAAAAACGCAAAGATACTCGCCGCAACCGATCTGATCGTCACCGAAACGGTAGACGCGCACGGCTTCTTACTCTTTATGGCGCGCCTAAAGGGCTTTGTTCTCAGTCCGGTTTTCTTCATTCTCTTGGCAATCGTCGCGGCACTCATCCTTGGAAGCGTATACTACGACAAAAAACACCCGAGACGCCGCCGACGCTTTTGGCGTTAATAGAAAAAGCACTTGGAGTACTTCCAAGTGCTTTCTGTTTTAAATCATACGTTCAAAATACGGTCTGCTTTACGGTAGTTTTCATAGGCTGCCGTGTAGTCCGCACCCTTGGGGGTATACACATCTTTCGCCAAAATACGATCGGCCACCGATTCGACCGACGGAAATATGCCGATGCCGACACCCGCAAGGATCGCGCCGCCAAGGCAAGCCGTTTCCTTGTTTTTCAGAGTGACGAGCGTCTTTCCCGTCATATCGGCCTTCATCTGACACCAAAGCGGGCTATTGGCACCGCCACCCATCGCACGAATTTCGGTAACGGGCAGGTTCAAATAGTCCAAATTCTCCTTCAGCGTGCAGGAAATGGCCTCCATAATGCTTCTTACGAAATGGCCTCTCGTATGCTCGGGCGTAAGACCCGTGAAGCTTCCGCGCGCCGAGGGATTGTACTTCGGCATCGTAGAGCCGCACAGATAGGGCAGGAAGGTAAGTCCGTCGCACCCAATGCTTATCTTTCCCGCCAGCTCATCAAGCTCGGCAAAGGAAAAGTTCTCACAAAGCGCGTTTTTAAACCACTTGAGCGCCATACCCGCCGTAGCTGACCAGGTAAGCAAGCAGTATTTGCCGTCGTAATTGTAGTGACAAGGGATGATGCTCTTTTCGTCAAACGCCGGAATATCGTCACACGGGCTGAAGATGACCATGGTGGTACCCGTCATTTCACTGACAATTCCCTTCTGAAGCACGCCCGCGCCGATCGCGCCCGAAATCTGATCCATCGCACCCGTCACGACCTCGATTCCCCGATAGTTGCCCACGCGGACACCGCTATCAAGAAGCTCGGGAAGCATATCTTCGCCCACGCCGATGAAGTCCAGCATCTCTTGCCACCACGCACCCTGACGGATGTCAAAGTAGATGGTGGAGGACTGCAGCGTCTTTTCGGTGACGAAGCGGCCTGTCAGCTTATAAAGGATCCAGTCCTCAAGCAAAAAGACCTTTTTGGTTTTTGCCCAGATCTCCGGCTCGTTTTTCTTGACCCAAAGCAGCTTGCACGCGGGCCATGTGGCCGTGATCTCGGGCTGACCTGTGATCTCGTAAACCTTTTGTCTGCCAAAGTGAGCCTCGATCTCCTCGGCCTCTTTCGTTGCACGGTTGTCGAGCCAGACGATCGCCTGACGAACGGGATTTCCAAAATCGTCGGTAAGGATCAGCGTCTCGCACTGCGTATCTACCGCAAGCGCGTCGATCTTCAGATCCCGACACGCCTTTTCAATCTCCCCCTTGACGATCGTCCAATACTCTTCTCCGTCAAACTCGACGATATCACCGTGAGAATCGAGCGTATAGTCTGCCACAAAAGATAACTTTTGTTCAAGCGTCTCATCGAACACGCCGCTCTTGACCGAGGTCGTGCCGATGTCGATTCCCATTAAATGCATATCCGATTATCTCTTCTGCTGAAGATCGTAGTGAATATCGTATGCCTTCTCTTCCTCGGTGAACTTGTGACGCGTGTCGATAACAGCGCCGCCGTTGAGCTTTCTGTCCTCGACATCCTCAGTCGTACCCATAACGGTTACGTTCACCTGTCTGCGACGGGCAATTACGTGGTCCCAGTCAATAAAGTAAACGTGAGCGAAGAGACCGCCGTCAACAACACCGTCCTTGATGGTCATGGTCTCGCTTCTGCCAAAGAAGCAGCTGCGAAGGTGGCCATCGGTGTTCATGCTGGAGTAGTCACCGGGCTCGTTTACGTATCTACCGTACTGTGCGTGGATCGGACCGGGATGACGGTACTGATGCTCCTCGGCAAAGTCGGGGATCATCTTTCTCATGATGTCAAGAAGGTCGTGCTGAAGGTACTCAAGATCGAACGAGTCAATGTCATGAGAGCACTCCTGAACCATAACCGAGCAGGTAGTGTGGTGCGAAACGATAGCAACGGTACCGTTCTTGATGCCGGATGCCGCAACGATATCCTTTACCTCCTTGGAAATGTCGTGGAAGGTGGGGATCCAACCTCTGCTCTGAAGCTCAATTTCCTTTTGAAAAACCTTAAATTCCATAGTTTGTTCTCCTTTTATTTTAAATTATTTTTTATTTCTTGTTCAAGCGTTCGCCGACGGCTCCGCCCGGATGAATGAGCGCAAACTGCTCGTTCTTATATCCCGTCTCCTCAATAAGTGCCGTTTGCAAAAGATGGAAAATAACGGCAAGCGAGGTCGTAGAGGTAGTACCCTGCGAATTATATTTGTCGGTCTCGCGGTTGACGTACTGCTTGAGCACCACATCCGCGCCAAGCGCCAACGGAGATTCGAGATTCTCGGTCACGGTGATGACCGAAACGCCCTTGGCCTTGCAAATGTCAAGAATAGGCAAAAGCTCCTTTGTCTTTCCGCCGCGCGAGGCAAAAAGCATAACGTCACCCGCCTTGAGATAACCCGTGGCACCGTGAACCGCCTCGGCAGGCGAGATAAAGCGCGTGGGAAGCTCGATGCAGCACATCAGGTGTGCGAAATGCTGACAAAGGATGCCCGAATGTCCGCATCCCGAAGCACCGATACGGGTTGCATTTTTCAGAAGATTGATGGCCTTTTCAAAAGCCTCCTCGTCGAAATATTTTTCCATTTCGCGAATACATTCCGACTCGATGGCAAATACATTTTTAACCTGTTCAAGTGTACTTTTGTTCATCATTTTTCCTCTCCGTGCAGCTCATCCCAAGCGCGTCTTACGGCGGCGATCATTTCCTCTGCGAGCTTGAGGGGCTCTGCCGCCTTGGCGATCGCGCTCGAACAGCCCGATGCCGAGGAACCGGCTTTAATAATGTTATAGCAATCCTCACCCTTGCTGATTCCTGCCGAGGGGAAGGGCTTAATGTCGGGGTTGATCTCTCTTATGCAACGAATGACCTCGTCAACGTATTCCTTATCGGCAGGCTTACCCGTACCGATAAGCTCAGTGGGCTCGGCAACAAGAATGTTGGGGCCAAGCTTGGCGATCTCCTTGACCTCGTCCACGCTATCGGCACAGACCATGGTGGCAAGTCCCACCTCGTCGGCGCGTGCAATGGCCTCCTTGATCTCCTCCATCGTCAGCTTATGCTCGGCGTGGTTCAGCATAACGCCGACCGCACCTGCCGCCTTCAAGGCCTCGGGGAGCGTTCTGCCCATGCCTCTACCTACGGGAATGCTATCCATATGCTGCGAATACACATGAATGCGCTTGGTATTCTTTGCAACATTGAAGATCTCGGTATCCGGAATATCCAAAATGATATCTACGTCATACTTTTCGGCAAGTTGGTCAAGACCTTTTGCCATCTCCAAAAGAACGTCGCCATACATATAGCACTTGGGACCATACTCAAAAAAGGGTTCACGAATGGTATAGTTCGGATTCATATTTTTACTTCCTTTTCCAAAAGTTTCTTATTATTTAACTCTTTGATTATACTATCATATTTTCATCCTTTTGTCAAGCGGTTAACGAAAAAAACGACTTCAGGCAAAGCCTTGCGGCTTCAACTGAAATACGCAAAAAAGAAGCGATCCTCGCGCCCTGCGGCAGATCGCTTCAAAAGAAGAGCTTTTCTTGCATTTGAGGGACAAAAAGTGTCTCGTCACCCCTCGTGGTTTCCTCCACCAAATTCCAAATGCCATCCTTGTCCTCTTCTCTCGGCGGCATATGAACAAGCACGATTTTCCATGCTCCCGTTTCCTTCACATACTTCCATGCCGAAGGGGTGACGGCATAGGCAAAGGGGAGGATCAAAAGATCGGGGCGCGGCACATCCTGCATTCTTTTGAGTGCAAGTGGCGACGCGTCTCCCATAAACCAAACGCAAGCACTTCCCTCTATCACATAACTTACGTGCGAAATATCGGCTTTCCCGATATGGCGCGTTTCCACAAGAGTCATCCGTATCCCGTTTCCCACCTCATAAAAAGGCAGACTCTCAGGCCTGTAAACAGGCCTGAGAGTTGTTTCTTTATAAAGCTTAGCATAGGACGGATCGTAATGATCGGGATGCTCGTGGGTAAACGCCAAAACGTCGGGCATATCTCGCGTGAGATTTTCTCGAAGCGCGTCGGGGGTTCCCAAATAGGGGGGAAGCGGCTCACAAACGCCGTCAAGCAGAATGCGCTTGCCGTCCATCTCCAAAAGGATCCCTGCGTTTGCCGTTCGCGTGAGCGTAACACCAAGCATGATCAAGCGGTCCTTTCGCGATTATACGCCTTCCTTTGCGCGACGGAGAGCTTCTGCCTCGGTGCATCCGTTCTCGGCAACGTGGCCGGGCAGCGGAACCAGCTTTTCGTGGATCGCATCCAGGATCCAAGAAGCCTGCGGGAAGAAGAACTGGTCAAACTCGAAGGGAGGAGTGATCCAGTTGCGTGCGCCGACTACTACAGGCGGTGCATCCAGGTCGTCGAAGCAAAGCTCGGTGATGTTCTTAGCAACATCGCTCATGAAGGAGCCTCTTGCGCAAGCATCCGAAACGAGAACTACGCGACCGGTCTTCTTAACCGACTCAATGATCTTGGTGTAGTCCAGCGGAACGAGCGAGTGAATGTTGATGATATCGGCCTCCATGCCGTACTTCTCGGAGAGCTGCTTTGCTGCGTCAACTGCACGGTAAAGAGCGGCACCGATGGTAAGAATGGTAACGTCCTTACCGTCGCGAACCTTGTTGGTATCACCAAACTCGATCTCGTAACGCTCAGCGGGAACGCCACCCTCGTGGAACTGCTCACCGACGTCATAAATTCTCTGGCTCTCGAAGAAGACAACGGGGTCAGTACCCTTAAGAGCTGCCTCCATAAGACCCTTAGCCTCCCAAGGCGTTGCGGGGAAGCAAACCTTAAGGCCGGGGATATGTGCACAAAGTGCGGTCCAGTCCTGGCTATGCTGTGCGCCGTACTTGGAACCAACCGACACACGAAGAACGACGGGCATCTTAAGGATACCTGCGCTCATTGCCTGCCACTTGGACATCTGGTTGAAGATCTCGTCACCTGCACAACCGATAAAGTCGGCGTACATAAGCTCAACGAGAGCACGACCGCCCGAAACGGCGTAACCAACTGCCGTACCAACGATAGCTGCCTCGGCAATGGGAGAGTTAAAGAGACGGCTGTGGGGGAATGCGTCCATCATACCGCGGTAAACGGCGAATGCTCCACCCCAGTCACGAACGTCCTCACCGTAAGCGATGAGCGTGGGATCCTCATAGAATCTGTCGTAGATAACCTCAGACAGAGCGTCACGAAGGTTAAAGAGCTTCATCTTGGAAACGGGCTTGCCGTCAACTATCGGGCAACGCTCCTTCTCCTTGAGCTTCTTGTATGCGGGAACCTCAGCGAGAGGCATATTTACCTCAGGCTCACGGTCGTCAAGCTTCTCTGCCTTCTGATTGGAGAACATAAGACGCTCAACAACGGCGGGATCCTTCTTGAAGTCAACGTAGGGGCTGATCTCGGGATCCGAAGCAGCCTTGCAGATCATGGTCATACGCTCTGCGGTCTCAGCAAGGATCTCCTCAAGCTTAGCATCGCCTACGACACCTGCCTCAACGAGTCCCTTGCGGTAGGTAATGATCGGGTCGATTTCCTTCCATGCGTCGATCTCCTCTTTGGTACGGTATGCGTTCTGGTCGGACGTAGAGTGACCGGAGAAGCGGTAGGTAAGAGTATCAAGCATAACGGGACCCTCGCCTGCGCGAAGGATCTTGAGCTTTCTCTCCATAGCGTCGATAACGGCAAGAGGATTGAAGCCGTTGATACGCTCTGCATGGAACTGCGTGGGGCTGACACCCGAGCCGATACGGGCAAGCATGTCGTAACCCATCGTCTCACCGCGGGTCTGGTCGCCCATACCGTAGGAGTTGTTAAATACGTTGTAAAGGATCGGCATACCGCCCTTGTGGTTCTCCCAAAGGGTGTTGAACTGATCCATA
>SVRO01000043.1 GCA_015064795.1 Oscillospiraceae bacterium
TTGGGGTTTGCGAAGCAAATGCGGCACTTTTAGTGACGCAACCAATTTGTTAACCGAGGTTGCGAAGCAAACTCGTATTTTCTTAAAAAGTTCCCTACACGTTCTCTCCCCGATAAATCAAAATTTACACAAAAAAAAGCCGAGTCGCTTGACTCGGCTTTTCGGTTGGATAAGGGATCTTATCGATCAGTTCTTCTTGAGAGAATCGCGGATCTCGCGGAGAAGCTCGGCCTGTGCCTTGACGTCGGCAAGGAAGGCGTCCTCTCTTGCCTTCTGAGCCTCAGCAGCGGCCTTTGCGGCAGCAGCAGCCTCGGCGGCCTTCTTTTCCTCCTCGGCCTTCTTGGCGGCTTCTTCCTCAGCCTTCTTCGCAAGCTCCTTGGCGTTAAGAGCTCTTTCGGTGTTGCGGATCACGCGCACGACTACAAATACGCTGAACGCGATGATCAGGAAGTCAACGATCGCCTGAAGCCAAAGACCGTACTGTACCGAGATCTTCGAGGTGACGACCGCGCCTGCGGCGTCAAGCACCTCTTCTCGAACGACCCACTCCCACTCGTTGATGCTCACACCGCTCGTCGCGTAAGTGATCAGAGGGGTAATGATGTACTTTACAAGTCCGTTAACGATCGCATTGAACGCACTTGCCACGACCACGGCAACCGCCATATCCAGCACGTTACCCTTGGTAATGAACTTCTTAAAGTCCGCCCAGAAGCTTTCATTCTGCTTCTTGAGCTTTTTTGCTGCATTTTTCACTTTCTTTTCCATTGTCTTTTCCTCCGTTTATTTGAATGATTTATTGGATTTCTCCGTTTTTCAGCCTTTCGGCATAACGAACAGCCGCCATCGCGTCCTTTCCGTACGCGTCCGCGCCGATCTCTTCGGCCACGGCCTGCGTTAATACCGCACCACCCACCATGACCTTACAGTCGGGGGCATCTTGATGCAACCGCGCCACCGTCTCGCGCATAGCAGGAACGGTAGTGGTCATAAGGGCACTTAAACAAACAAGCACCGCGCCCGTCTCCTTCACCGCCGCAAGCACGACCTCGGGCGGTACGTCCTTGCCAAGATCGGTGACCGCAAAACCGTAATTTTCCAGGAGAAGCTTTACGATATTCTTGCCGATGTCGTGAACGTCGCCCTTGACGGTGGCAAGCACCACAGGCATTCCGTCCGTGCCGTCCGCCTTTGGCGGCAACGCCTCCTTCACGGCAAGCGACGCCTTGCCCGCCGCCTCGGCCGCCATCAAAAGCTGGGGCAGATAGAAGCGTCCCTTCTCAAACTCCTCCCCCACCTTCTCCAAGGCGGGAATGATCTCCCCCTGCACGATTGCAAGCGGATCGGTATGTGCAATAAGCTCTTTGGTCAGCTCGTAAGCACGGGATGACAGTCCCTTCTCGATGGCCTCCTTCAGCGTGAGCTCGGCTGCCGCCTGCTTTTTCTCGGGCTCACCCGAGGAAGACGCAAAGGCAATATAATCCGCGAAGCCCTCGTCAAGTCCCGTAAGCGCGCGATGAGCATAATAAGCGCGCATCATATCCTCGGAATACGGATTCATAATGGCCGCCGAAAGCCCTCGCCCCAACGCCATCGCAAAGAACGCGGCGTTAATCACGGGACGCGCGGGCAGACCGAAGGAGACGTTGGAAACACCGAGAACAGTGTGACATCCAAGCTCCGCACGAATGCGCGAAAGTGCCTCCAGCGTCACGCGCGGGGCCTTCGGCTCGGTGCTTGCCGCCATGGTCAGCGTGTCAAACACAATATCCTTTTTATCAATGCCATAGGTCGCCGCCACATCGAGAATGCGCTTGGCAATCGCCACACGCCCCTCGGCGTCGGCGGGGATGCCCCCCTCGTCGAGCGTAAGTGCCACGACCACGCCGCCGTATTTCTTCACAAGCGGAAAAACGGCCTCCATGCTCTCCTTCTTGCCGCTCACCGAATTGACCATCGGCTTGCCGTTATAGCGTCGCATCGCCAAAGACAGTGCCTCGGGCGACGAGGAATCGAGCTGAAGCGGCAGGTCGGAAACGGCCTGTATCTCGCAGACCGCGCGCGTAAGAAGCGCCGCCTCGTCCACGTCGGGAAGACCGACGTTCACGTCAAGCACGCGCGCGCCGCGCTCGGCCTCGCGCACCGCCTCGTCTAAAACAAAATTCATGTCGCCCGCCAAAAGCGCCGCCTTTAGCTTCGGCTTACCCGTGGGATTGATGCGCTCACCCACGAGAATGGGCTCGCGTCCGAATTCCACGGTATGCGTATACGAGGAAATGCAGGTCATATTCTTTTTTTCAATGGGCTTCGGTTTTTTATCCGAAAGACGTGCCGCAAGTGCCTGAATATGCGCGGGCGTAGTGCCACAGCAGCCGCCCACGATGCGCACGCCCTCGTCCACCGCGGCTGCCACCTCGTCGGCAAATTCCTCGGGGGTAATATCGTACTCGGTCCTTCCCTCTCGTATCACGGGAAGCCCCGCGTTTGGCTTTAGGATCACGGGAACCGAAGCCACCTTTAGCATACGGCGCACGATGTCGCGCAGCTGCTTCGGGCCCAAAGAGCAATTCACACCGATCGCGTCAGCACCCATGCCCTCAAGAAGTGCCACCATAGCCTCGGGCGACGCACCGCCCAGGAGCTTGCCGTCCTCTCCGAACGCACAGGTAACGAAGATCGGCAGGTCGCAGTTTTCCTTGGCCGCCAAAAGCGCCGCCTTGGTCTCGTAGCTGTCACTCATGGTCTCAATGACCACAAGATCGGCCCCCGCCGCTCCCGCTCGAACCGTCTCGGCAAAGATGGCCACCGCATCCTCAAAATCCAAATCCCCAAGCGGTTTCAAAAGCTTTCCCGTGGGGCCGATGTCCAGCGCCACAAAGCGTCCCTCGGCCTCATTCGCCACCGCGCGCGCATTCTCCACGCCCGCACGCACCACGGCCGGAAGCTCGTCCTTCCCGTAGTGCAGAGAGCTCGCGCCGAAGGTGTTGGCATACACCACGCGGCTTCCCGCCTCAAAATAGGCGCGATGGATCTCTTTTATGACCTCGGGATGCGTCAGATTCAAGCGCTCGGGGCCTTCGCCTGTCAAAAGTCCGCGTGCGGCAAGCTGACTTCCCATGCCGCCGTCCAAAAGGAGCAGGCCGTTTTGGATGTTTTCTAATAAATTCATAGTTCTACTCCTTTCCGTTATTGCTTCTATTATACTCCTTTTCTTGCACTTTGGCAAGACAAATTGAAGAATTTTGTAAAATGTTTTGTATCCCTTGCAAAAGGAGAAAAAATGTGCTACAATAGAATGAATAAGTATTTACTTTGCGAGGTTTTTATGAAAGTTGTCATTAAAGTCGGAACGTCCACGCTGGCACACGCCACGGGACGCTTGAATATCAAACGTATCGAGCTTCTTTGCAAGATCTTAAGTGACTTAAAGAACGCGGGTCACGAGGTCATTCTCGTCTCCTCGGGCGCCATCGGCATGGGCGTGGGTAAGCTGAATCTTGGCGCACGCCCCTCGGACACCGCGGGCAAGCAGGCCGCGGCCGCCGTCGGTCAGTGCGAGCTGATGTATACCTACGACAAGCTTTTTGCCGAATATAACCACACCGTCGCGCAGATTTTGCTGACCGCCGAGGACTTGCGGCAGGAAAAACGCCACCTCAACTTTGAAAACACCATGAAGCGCCTCTTGGAAATGCAGGTGCTCCCCATCATCAACGAAAACGATACCGTTGCCACCGAGGAGATCGAGATCGGTGACAACGACACGCTGGCCGCTATCGTGGCCGTAAGCGTAAAGGCCGACCTTCTGGTTCTCCTGTCCGACATCGACGGGCTCTTTACCGCCGATCCGCACAAGGACAAGAATGCGCACCTCATTGCGCGCGTCGAAAAGATCGACGAGCATATTTTGGCACTCGGCGGCGGCAAGGGCTCCTCACTCGGCACGGGCGGGATGCAGACCAAGCTCCGCGCCGCACAGATCACCACCGAGGCGGGTTGCGACATGATTATCGCCAACGGTGCCTCGCCCGAACGCCTCTACGACATCTTCGAGGGCAAAGAGGTCGGCACTCGTTTTATAGCAAAGCAATAAGAAACGGTGGGGCTCCGCCCCACACCCCGCCAGCCTTTTAAAAAAGGCTGGGCGAAAACTTTTCTCGCATGGGTTTGCACATACTTTACGTCATTTTGGGACGGAAAACCGCGAAGCGGTTGTCCGTCAGCGCAAAGCTTACACGCCGACAAAGAAAGCGAGCTTTCTTTTCGGCGATGTAGCGTTTGCGCGTCCTCGGCCGTCTTAAAAGACGGCCTCAAAATGACTTTGACACCGTCTCTTACGTTCGTTTTTACTAATTCGTTTGTTTTACAGATCAGCAACACCCATTTTGCCCTGTGCAAAAGTTTTTGAAGGGTATTAGGGAAACTTTTTTCAAAAAGTTTCCCTAAACGTTCCCCTCGTCAAATCAAAATTTGAAAAATTTCAAAAAGGAAAATAGGATAACGATATATGGCAAATACAAAAGGAAACACGATACGAACGACTGCCTCGATTTTGGCAGATGCGAAGGCGGCACTTCCCGCCATTGCGGCGGCGTCGCCCGCCACGCTTGACAGCGCGCTCACCGTAGCCGCGATTGAGCTTGAGAGAAGCACCCCCGATATTTTGGCGGCAAACGCCGAGGATCTAAAGGCGGCCGAGGGCAAGATCTCGCCCGTTATGCTCGACCGTCTCCGTCTGACCAAGGAGAGAATTGCCGACATGGCCGAAGGCATTCGCGGCGTGGTGTCACTCCCCTCCCCGCTCGGCCGCGTACTGTTTGAAAGCAAGCGTCCGAACGGACTTGTCGTAAAAAAGGTATCGGTCAGCATGGGCGTCATCGCCATCATTTACGAGAGTCGCCCGAACGTCACCTCCGACGCGGCGGCGCTTGCCCTCAAGGCAGGAAGCGCGTGCGTGCTGCGCGGCGGCAAGGAGGCCTTCCGCTCTTCGATGGCCATCGTCACGGCCCTGCGTCGCGGCCTTGAGATCGCAGGCATCCCCGCCAACGCCATCAATCTCATTGAGGACACCTCACGCGATAGTGCCGTGGAGCTGATGAAGGCCGAAGGCTTCGTTGATCTCTTGATCCCAAGAGGCGGTGCGGGACTCATCAAAAGCGTGGTCGAGAACGCCACCGTTCCTTGCATTCAAACGGGAACCGGTATCTGCCACATCTACGTAGACAAGAGCGCCGATCTCGACAAGGCACTTGACATCATCGAGAATGCCAAAACCTCACGCCCCTCGGTCTGCAACGCCGAGGAGGTCTTGCTTTGCCACAAGGACATCGCACACGAATTTTTACCGCGCCTTTACGACCGTCTCGTCACCTCACGCGCGGCCGAAAATAAGCCAACCGTCGAGCTTCGTACCGACGAGCGCGCCTACGCCATCATCGGTGGCCAGAAGGCAGGCAAAAACGACTTTGACACCGAATTTCTCGACTATATTCTCGCCGTGGGCGTGGTCGATCGCGTCGAGGACGCCGTGGCACACATCACCAAGCACTCCACAGGTCACAGCGAGGCCATTCTGGCCGAGGACGAGGGGGCCATCGACACCTTCGTGCGCACAGTGGACAGCGCGGCCGTCTACGTCAACGCCTCCACGCGCTTTACCGACGGCGGCGAGTTCGGCTTCGGTTGCGAAATGGGCATTTCCACGCAAAAGCTCCACGCAAGAGGCCCCATGGGACTTGAGGAGCTTACCACATACAAATATATTATCACAGGCAACGGACAGACACGCTGAAAGGAAGCAAAGCATATGAGTAAGATCGGATTTATCGGAACGGGAAACATGGGTGGTGCGCTCGCGCGCGCCGTCAGCAAAAGCGGACATGATATCTATCTTTCGGATTTTTTGAAGGAAAAGGCAGAGGCACTCGCCGAAGAGCTTGAAAACGCGTGCGCCACGGATAACGCCGCCATCGTCGCCTCCTGCGACATGATCTTCCTCGGCGTAAAGCCGCAAATGCTCCCCGCACTTGCGGACGAGCTGGCAAGCGGCCTTGCCGCACGACAAAAGCCCGTCTGCCTTGTCAGCATGGCGGCAGGCGTTTCGCTCGAAAGACTCGGTGAGCTTTTCGGAAAAAACACCCCCATCCTTCGCATTATGCCCAACACCCCCGTCGCGATCGGTGCGGGCATGATCCTTTGGTGCGACAACGGCCTTGCGAGTGAAGGAGACAAACGCCTCCTCGAAGCCGCGCTCCGCTTTGCAGGCAAGCTTGACGCCATTCCCGAGCGTCTCATCGACGCGGCCAGCGCCCTCTCGGGCTGCGGCCCCGCCTTCGTCTGCCTCTTTATCGAGGCTCTCGCCGACGGCGGCGTGCGTTGTGGTCTGCCGCGCGACAAGGCTCTCCTTTACGCCATCGAGACCGCCAAGGGTACGGCGGCACTCATTGCCGAGAGCGGCAAGCACCCCGGTCAGCTTAAGGACGAGGTCTGCAGCCCCGCGGGAAGCACCATCGAGGGCGTGACAGCCTTGGAAAACGGCGGCTTCCGCGCACTCGCCATCGACGCCGTGACCACCGCTTACGAGCGTACGAAGGAGCTTGGCAAATAAACCATAAATTAAAGTTTGTTTGAGAAACGACGTGGGGTGCTTTTTGAAAAAGCACCCCACACCCCGCAAAAACTTTTCTCGCAGGAGCTCCTGCAAACTTCACGTCATTTTGAGACGGAAAACCAACGCGTTGGTTTTCCGTCAGCGCAAAGCACAGACACCGACAAAGAGAGCTCGCTCTCTTTTCGGTGTTGTGGCGTTTGCGCGCCCTCGGCTTTCTCGAGAGAAGGCCTCAAAATGACTCGGACATCGGAAGTCACGTTTGTTTTCGCGTATTCGTTCGTATGGCAAAATACCAAAAACCCATTTTGCCCTGTGCAAAAGTTTTTGAGGGTTCTTAGGGAACTTTTTTCAAAAAGTTCCCTAAGCGTTCCCCTCGACAAATTAAAACTTACATTCAAGGAACCGTTATGAAAAAATTTCTTTCCTTTATTGAAAATCGGCCGTATCTTTCGACACTTCTGTGTGCGCTAATCGCAAACGTACTCATTTGGTGCCTACATATGCGTTCGCTTGTGTGGGGGATATGGGGCATGATCTGCCATCCCGTAAGCGCACTGTATAACGCACTCATTCTCGTGGCATTCTATGGTATCGCCCTCTTTTTCCGCCGCCGCATTTTCGTGCTTTCGCTCGTAAGCGTCCTGTGGCTCGGCCTCGGCATCACGAACTGTGTGCTGCTGGGCATGCGCGTCACGCCGCTTCAGGCCATTGATTTTTATATCATTCGCACGGGCATTGCCATCGTGGGCGTGTATATGTCCCCCCTTGAGATCGTGCTCTCGGCCGTGGGCATTCTTGCGGGCATTGTACTTCTCGTTCTGCTTTTTCGCAAGGCCCCACGCTTCTCACGCCCACCCGTTCCCCATGTACTGATCGCTACGCTCTGCGTGCTCTTGGCGCTCCTTCTTTTCACGCTGGCCTTCGTGGGACTCGGCAACGCCACGCCCGACAAATTTGACGATATGCGCGACGGCTACGACGCCTACGGTTTTCCCTATTGCTTCCTCCGAAGCCTTTTTGACCGCGGCATCGACCGTCCCGACAACTACTCTCCCGAAACCGTAAACGCGCTTTTGCGCGAGCTTTCCGCGCGCGAGCCGAACGCCTCCGCCGAGAAGCCGAATGTCATTTTCATTCAGCTTGAATCCTTCTTCGACGTGGCTCGGCTGAAAGATGTCTCCTTCTCCGAGGACCCCATCCCCACCTTCCACGCGCTCGCCACGGAAGGACTTTCGGGCACGCTTCGCGTTCCCGGCATCGGCTCGGGCACGGTCAACACCGAGTTTGAGGTGCTGACGGGACTTCCGCTCGACCTGTTCGGCACGGGAGAATACCCCTATCAAAGCGTTTTGCGCGAAAAAAGCTGTGAGACGGTGGCCTACAACCTTTTGGCGCTCGGCTACGGCACGCACGCCTTCCACAACCACACCGCCGCCTTTTACGACCGCTACCGCGTCTACGCCAACCTCGGATTTGACGACTTTACGGGTGCGGAACATATGAAAAACCTCACCTACAACTCGCTCGGCTGGGAAAAGGACGAAAATCTGACTTCCTATATATTAAAAGCTCTCGACTCCACCGAATCGCAGGATTTCGTCTTTGCCGTAACGGTGGAGGGACACGGCGGCTATCCCGAGATCCCCACCGACGAGGAAGATATCGCCGTTTTCGGTATTGAGGACGAGGCGCTGGCCAATTCCTACGCCTATTACGCCGCCGTCCTTCGTGCCACCGATAGCTTTCTCGCCACGCTGACCGATGCTTTGAAGATGCGTGACGAGGAAACACTTCTGGTGCTTTACGGAGACCACCTTCCCACCTTGGATCTTACCGAGGACGACTTTACGGAGGGCGACCTGCTCTCGACCGACTATGTGATCTGGAGCACCTACGGATTGCCAAAGGAGGCCGCCATCGAAGGCGAGCTTCCCGCCTACCACCTCTATCCCTACGCCTTCTCGCTCTTGGAATTTGACACGGGCCTTGTGCCGCGTCTTTGGACAGCCTACGCCGACACCGACCGCCACGTCGAGCTCTTGAAGCTCCTCGGCTACGACACGCTTTACGGCGACGCGCTTGCCTACGGCTCGCCTTTTCCCTTCGAGAAGCGCGCCATGCGCCTCGGCATTGACGAGATCCAAATCACCTCGCTCGCGCTCGCTTCGGGAAAAGACTTCTTCGTGACGGGCGAAAACTTCACCGAAAGCAGTCACGTCTTCATCAACGGACGCCGTGCCAAAACCTCGTTTATCTCGGAAAACACCCTATATATAGAGGGCGAAAAGATCGAGATCGGTGACGAAATTGCCGTCGTGCAGATCAGTACCGACCTCAGACGGCTCTCCGAAACTACACCTTTCATCGTTACAACAATAAATTGATGTTTGTAGGGGAGGAAACGCCAAGGGAACTTTTTGAAAAAAGTTCCCTTGGAACCCTCAAAAACTTTTGCAGAGGTCAAAATGGGGTCGGATAAGCGGAGCACGAACGAATTTTCGAAAACAAAGGTGCGACGGGGTGTCCGAGTCATTTTGAGGCCGTCTCTTAAGACGGCCGAGGGCGCGCAAACGCTACATCGCCGAAAAGAAAGCGAGCTTTCTTTGTCGGCGTGTAGGCTTTGCGCTGACGAAAAACGCCACGGCGTTTTTCGTCCCAAAATGACGTAAAGTTTAAGCGCACCCATGCGAGAAAAGTTTTCGCCCAGCCTTTTTCAAAAGGCTGGTGGGGTGTGGGGCAACGCCCCACATAAACAGACCGATAAATCAAAATTTGAGCTTGACCGCGGGAAAACATTTTTGGTTTGCCGCGGCAAAATTTTGTCAAAAAAATCGAAATTCTACCAAATTAACAAAAAAGATCACCCGTTTTCGTGCAACATACCAAAACGCAGTATCTTGTAAAAAATACATTGACAAACACATTATATTGTGATATAATGATTTTCACAAGCTAACAATTTTTACAGGAGGCAACTATGTATCAGGTAACAAAAAGAGACGGTAAGGTCGTTGATTTTGACCTTTCCAAGATATCCGATGCCATAACCCGTGCATTTGAAGCACAGGAAACACAGTTTCATCCGTCCGTGATCGATCTGCTCGCTCTCAAGGTGACGGCAGACTTCGTCCCCAAGATCAAGGAGGGTACGATCTCGGTCGAGGACATTCAGGATAGCGTAGAGTCGGTTCTCGTGCAGGCAGGCTATGCCGAGGTGGCAAAGGCATACATTCTTTACCGCCGTCAGCGTCAGAAGATGCGTGACATGAAGTCGACCATTCTCGACTACAAGGATCTGGTGGACAAGTACGTGAAGAACACAGACTGGCGCGTGAAGGAAAATTCCACCGTGACCTACTCGGTCGGCGGACTGATCCTCTCCAACTCGGGTGCCATCACGGCAAACTATTGGCTCTCCGAGATCTACGACGACGAGATCGCAAACGCACACAACAACGCCGATATGCACATTCACGACCTTGCGATGCTTACGGGCTACTGCGCAGGCTGGTCCTTAAAGCAGCTCATCAAGGAGGGTCTTGGCGGTGTTCCCGGCAAGATCACCTCGGCTCCCGCCAGCCACCTCTCCACCCTCTGCAACCAGATGGTCAACTTCCTGGGTATCATGCAGAACGAGTGGGCAGGCGCACAGGCCTTCTCCTCGTTCGACACCTACCTTGCTCCCTTCGTAAAGGTGGACAACCTTACGCAGAAGGAGGTCAAGCAGTGCATTCAGTCCTTCATCTACGGCGTCAACACCCCGTCCCGCTGGGGTACGCAGGCCCCCTTCTCGAACATCACGCTCGACTGGGTGGTTCCCGCTGACCTTGCCGATCAGAAGGTGATCGTTGGCGGCAAGGAGCTTGACTTCTGCTACAAGGATTGCAAGAAGGAAATGGATATGGTCAACAAGGCCTTCATCGAGATCATGATCGAGGGCGACGCCAACGGCCGTGGCTTCCAGTATCCCATTCCCACGTATTCCATCACCCGTGACTTTGACTGGTCCGAGACCGAGAACAACAAGCTTCTCTTCGAGATGACCGCCAAGTACGGCACGCCTTATTTCTCCAACTATATCAACTCCGACATGGAGCCCTCCGACGTTCGCTCCATGTGCTGCAGACTTCGCCTTGACCTTCGTGAGCTTCGCAAGAAGTCGGGCGGCTTCTTCGGCTCGGGTGAGTCCACGGGCTCGGTCGGTGTCGTTACCATCAATATGCCCAGAATCGCGTATCTTGCCGAGAACGAGGAGAACTTCTTCCAGCGCCTCGATCATATGATGGACATCGCGGCACGCTCGCTTAAGATCAAGCGTACCGTTATCACCCGCCTTCTCGACGAGGGACTCTACCCCTACACCAAGCGTTATCTCGGCACCTTCGGCAACCACTTCTCGACCATTGGTCTTGTGGGTATGAACGAGGTGGGACTCAACGCCAAGTGGCTGGGCAAGGACATGACCGCGCCCGAAACGCAGGAGTTCACCAAGAAGGTTCTCAACCATATGCGCGAGCGTCTTTCGGACTATCAGGAAATGTACGGCGACCTCTACAACCTCGAAGCAACGCCTGCCGAGTCGACCGCTTACCGTCTTGCCAAGCACGACCTTAAGCGCTTCCCCGACATCCGCACGGCAACCGAAAAGGGATGCGGCACGCCTTACTACACCAACTCCTCGCACCTGCCCGTCGGCTACACGTCGGATATCTTCGACGCGCTTGACATTCAGGACGAGCTGCAGACGCTTTACACCTCGGGAACGGTATTCCACGCCTTCCTCGGTGAGAAGCTGCCCACCTGGAAGGCCGCAGCCGATCTTGTTCGCAAGATCGCCGAGAATTACAAGCTTCCCTACTACACCATGTCGCCCACCTACTCGGTCTGCAAGACGCACGGATACTTGACGGGCGAGCATTATACCTGCCCGCACTGCGGCGAGACCACCGAGGTCTATAGCCGCATCACCGGCTACTACCGCCCCGTTCAGAACTGGAACGACGGTAAATCGCAGGAATTTAAGGACCGTCTGGTCTACAACATCGACACCTCGGTGCTCAAGCACGAGGCAGAGACCGTGACCGAAAAGCCCGCCGCTCCCGTAGCGCAGGCCGACGGACGCGTGATGCTGTTCGCTACCAAGACCTGCCCGAAGTGCAAGATCGCCGCGTCGCTCCTTGATGCCGCAGGCCTCGCCTACGAAAAGCTCTTCGTTGAGGATAACGAGGAAATGGCAAGAAAGCTTGAGCTGAAACAAGCTCCCACGCTCGTCGTCGAGTCGGTCGAGGGCGTACAGAAATACGTCGAAATCGCCGGCGTAAAGGAATATATCGCACTTGCCGTTAAGGCATAACTCTCAAAACCATAAGGGGCTTTGCAAAAAGCCCCTTAACTAAATTGATGTTTGTAGGGGAACGCGTAGGGAAACTTTTTAAGAAAATACGAGTTTGCTTCGCAACCTCGGTTAACAAATTGGTTGCGTCACTAAAAGTGCCGCATTTGCTTCGCAAACCCCAATTTGTTACAGTTTCCCTACCACCCTTCAAAAACTTTTCTGA
>SVRO01000044.1 GCA_015064795.1 Oscillospiraceae bacterium
CATGGTCTCGCGAAGAAGGAGGTACTGTGCCACGAATTCCAGCTTATCCTTATGTGCCATAAGGATCTCGCGGCACTTCTTGTAGGCCTTGTCGATGAGTGCGCGAATCTCGTCGTCGATCTCGGCAGCGGTCTTTTCGGAGTAGTTCTTACCCGAGCTGAAATCGCGTCCGAGGAAGACCTCGTCGCTCGAATGCTCGGAGCCGTAAAGCACGGTGCCAAGCTTGTCGCTCATACCGTAGCGCGTGATCATGTTGCGTGCGGTGGCAGTGGCGTGCTGAATGTCACTCGATGCGCCCGTGGAGATATCCTCCATGATAAGCTCCTCGGCCACACGTCCGCCCAGAGCCCAAACGATCGACTCAAACATTTCACTTCTCGATTTGCACATCGAGTCCTCGGTGGGAACGCTGACGGTGACACCGCCCGCGTTGCCTGCGGGAACGATGGTGATCACCTTAACGGGATCGGTGTGCTCACAATAATAGGAAGACACCGCGTGACCTGCCTCGTGATAAGCGGTCAGCTTGTTGTCATGCTCGTTACGGACGTGTGCCTTTTTCTGCGGGCCGAGGATCAGCTTCATAAAGGAATCGTTGATCTCGTCCATGCCGATGAGCGTTTTGTCACGCTTGGCGGCAAGGAGTGCGGCCTCGTTTAAGAGGTTGGCAAGATCGGCACCCGTGAAGCCAACGGTGGTCTGCGCGACCTTGTGGAAGTCGACGTCGGCCTCTATGGGCTTTTTGCGTGCGTGAACGTGAAGGATCTCCTCACGGCCCTTGATATCGGGGTAGTTGACGGTCACACGGCGGTCAAAACGGCCGGGACGGAGAAGTGCGGGGTCAAGAATGTCAGGGCGGTTGGTTGCCGCGATGACGATGATGCCCTCGTGCGAGCCAAAGCCGTCCATTTCGACGAGAAGCTGGTTGAGCGTTTGCTCACGCTCGTCGTGTCCGCCGCCGAGACCTGCGCCACGGTGACGACCGACGGCATCGATCTCGTCGATGAAGATGATAGACGAGGTAAATTTTCTGGCGTTGTCAAACAGATCGCGTACACGCGAAGCACCGACACCAACGTACATTTCCACGAAATCCGATCCCGAGATCGAGAAGAAGGGAACATCGGCTTCACCGGCAACGGCCTTGGCAAGCAGGGTCTTACCCGTGCCGGGAGGGCCTACAAGCAGAACGCCGTGCGGGATCTTGGCGCCAAGCGCGGTAAACTTTTTGGGATCGCGCAAAAATTCTACGATCTCGCGCAGCTCCTCCTTTTCCTCGTCGGCACCTGCAACGTCGGTGAAGAGAACCTTATCCTTATCGGCACTCGGCGTTTTGACGCGCGCCTTGCCGAAGGAGCCCATTCCCATCTTGCCACCCTTGCCTGCCGACTGATTCATCACGAAGATCCAAAGAACGATGAAAACGATGATGATCAGAACGTAAGGCAAAAGGCTGACCCACCAGGGAAGCGTGGTCTGCGGCTCGTACTCGTATTCGGTGAGGTTTTGGTTGGTTGCGATATAGTCCTCAAGGTCGGTGTGGAACAGCTCAAGCGAACGCAGCTGATACCCGATCTCCTTGGTTTTTTCTTCGTCAAAGCCTACAACGACTCCATTTTCGTTGTACGTGGCCGAATCCTTATCCACGACCTTCATGGTCAGATAATAATCCTCGTCGACCTGGAAGGAGATGACCGAGTCGGTCTTGAAGTATTCCACAATGTCGCTATATACCATCTTCTCCTGCTTGGTCGGGCCGAAGAACGCCGAGACCGACAGGACGATGACGAGGATCAGTACAATATAAAAAATAATTACCTTGAAGTTACCCTTCATGCTTTAGCCTCCTTTTACGGCTATGTATCTTATTACGGTTGTATATCTTAGGAATATACCTTGGGACTGAGAACGCCAACGTAGGGAAGGTTGCGATATTTCTCGTCGTAGTCAAGTCCGTAGCCGATCACGAATTTATCGGGGATCTCGGCACCGCAATAATCGGCGCTGAGTTCGACCTCGCGCCGCGAGGGCTTGTCGAGAAGCGTGCAGATCTTTACGCTATGCGCGCCGCGCTCCGCCAGATGCTTTTTGAGCTTGGAGAGTGTGTTGCCGCTGTCGATGATGTCTTCTACGATCAAAATGTCGAGGTCTGCGATATCGTCGCGTTTGAGATCAAGCGAGATCTTAAGCGGGCCGCCCGAGGAAACGGTGCCCGAGCCATAGGACGAGACCTTCATAAAGTCAAGCTCCAAGGGAAGCGGGATGCGGCGCATCAGGTCGGATGTGAAAATGAGAGAGCCCTTGAGGATCGAGAGGATGAGCAGCTTGCGCGGCGAGTCCTTATAGTCTCTCACAATGTCTGCGGCTATACGATCCAAAATATCGGAAAGTTCTTTTTCGCTCAAAAGAACCTCCTCTACGTCTTTTTCAATGTGGGTCATATGTGAAAACCTCCTATATCAATAGAAAAGCGTTACGCGTAGGTTGGCGTTTTCTCCGATGCCGTCGCGAAGCGCCGTAAGCGGCGCCCAAAGGATCCCTTCTTTATCGCAAAGGAGAGGGAGATGAGTACGGAGTGAGAGGGGAAGTGCGGCCTCATTTTGCAGCTTTCGGAGCTTTTTATGTTGTCCATGAAGCAAAACGGTGTCGCCTGCCTGTCGCGTTCGCACGAAAAGACCATTTCTTATTCTATCAGAATTTATATAGATTGTTGTTGCGTTTTTGTAAATATTTTTCGCCGATTTCCACATTTCATGCGGAGAAGCTTCACGATCCAGCACCAGAAGCATTTTTTCGTCGAAAAGTGCCGTTGCGCCCAGAGTCACGGGCGTGGGGGCAAGCATTTGCGTGGGGGCGTTTTCGGATGCCACGGTGGCGAGAAGTCGGCCGTTCTCCACACGTGCGCGGCGTGCGTTTGGGAGATCGAGTGAGGCGTGCGGTATGCCGCGTGCGGCAAGCGATAAAAGCTCCTCGCGGTTTTTGGCAGACAGTGGCGGCTCGCCAAAGAGAAGGGCGAGCACGCGGTTTTGGATCGCGGGTGGAAGCCCCATGAGCGTAGCAAGTGCTACGCCGTTTTCTTCTTCCTTTTCCAAAGCTTGACGCGCGGCGTCCGTGAGACAGGCTTCGTCCTCTCTAAGCGTTCGGCAAAGCTCGGACATGTGGCGCACGGCCTCGCCGTTAAGCGCGGTCAGCTCGGGGAGGAGATTATGCCGTATGCGGTTGCGCGCGAACGAAATGTCCTCGTTGGTCTCGTCGGTGACGAAATCCAGTGCGTTTTTCTCGCAGTAGGCAAGAATTTCTTCCTTGGTCGCCTCAAGAAGCGGACGGATAAGAACGCCGTTTCCGAACGGGCGCGCGGGCGCGATGCCCGAAAGTCCCGAAAGCCCCGTGCCTCGCACCATACGAAAGAGCAGAGTCTCGGCGTTGTCGGTTGCGTTGTGCGCGGTGGCCAAAATGGGAATGCTCTGCTCGCGCATGACCGTTTCAAAGAAGCGGTAACGCTCGGCGCGCGCCTGTTCCTCAAGTCCCATGCGGTTTTGCTTGGCAAGGGCGGGGATATCGGTCTGCAGGGCGTAGAAGGGAATACCCGCTTCTTTCGCAAGCTTCTCGCAGAATTTGAGATCACGCAAAGAGCTTTCGCCGCGAATGCCGTGCTCCACGTGCGCGACGGCAAGCGGCGCGCCGTACGAGAGAAGCATATGAAGAAGCGCGCGCGAATCCGCGCCGCCCGAAAGGGCGAGCAGAATGGGCGTATCCTTCGGCAGCCCCGACAAAAGATGCGGTTCGGTAAAGTGGGTCATGGATTACGGCTCCGTAAGACTGTCGTCGGCCTTGGTCATAAACTTGGTATAACGGCCGATCCAGCCCATCTCCACGGTGCCCGTGGAGCCGTGGCGGTTCTTCTGAATGATGACCTCGGCGATGCTCGCGTCCTGCGAATTGGCGTCGGTCTTATAGTATTCGTCGCGGTACAGGAACATAACGACGTCGGCGTCCTGCTCGATCGCACCCGAGTCACGAAGGTCGGAAAGCATGGGCTTTTTGTCGGTACGCGATTCGGGACCACGCGAAAGCTGGGCGCAACAAACGACGGGAACGTTCAGCTCCTTGGCCATCAGCTTGAGCGAACGCGAGATCTCGGAGACCTCTTGTACGCGGTTATCGTTTTTGCTATCGCTTTGCATGAGCTGAAGGTAGTCGATCACGACGAGCCCCAAGTTCTTTACGCGGCGAAGCTTTGCCTTCATGCCCGTGACCGTAATGCCGGGGGTGTCATCAATGAGAATATCGCTGCCTGCAAGCTTAGCCGATACCGAGGCCAGCTTGTCCCAATCGTCCTTGCCGAGCTTGCCGCTTCGAAGAAGCACGCTATCCACCATGGCCTCGCTGGAAAGCACGCGCGAGACGAGCTGCTCGCAGGACATCTCCAGCGAGAAGATACAAACCGTCTTTTTGGTCTGCAATGCCACGTTGGTACCGATATTCAGCACGAAGCTGGTCTTACCCATACCGGGACGGGCACCCACCAAGATAAGATCGCTGTTGCCCATACCGACCAGCATCCTGTCAAGCCCCGAAAATCCGGTTTTGGTTCCCTGAACCTCCTCGGGATTTTCCTGCAGGTCGCGCAGGTGTCCGTGGACGTCAACCAGCACCTCGCGAATGTGGCGGAAGGTCTTGGTCTCACGTCCCTGTGCGATGGCGAAGATCTTATTTTCGGCGGCGTCGAGGATGTGCGCGACCTCCTCCTGCTCACTGTATGCCGACTCGGTGATCTCACCGCAAACGGCAATCAGCTGGCGCAGGACGCTCTTTTCCTTGACGATCTTGGCGTAGTCCTTGACGTTGAGGGAGCTCGGTACGACCTCGCAGAGCGTTTTGAGGTAGTCCTCACCGCCCGACTTATCGTAAATGCCCTTGCGGACGAGCATATCAATGAGCGTGACCACGTCGATCTCGCTGTTCGTGAGGAAAAGCTCGTGCATGGCGAGATAGATCTGCGTATGCTCGGCGATGTAAAAATCCTCAGCTCGAATGAGGTCAGCGATCTCGTTTAAGGAGTTTGGATCGATCAGGATCGATCCGAGAAGCGATTGCTCCGCGATCAGCGAGAATGGCAGCTTCTTTACGAATTCTTCATTCATGACAGAAAATCCTTTCGAATTTCGTAAGCTTATAGTATCGTTATCTTATTCCGTTACAAGAAGGTGGATCTTTCCCGTGATATCGCCGTAAAGCTTGACCTCAAGCTCAAAGCGGCCGTAGGTCTTGATGGGCTCGGGAAGCGAGATCTTGCGCTTGTCCACCGAAAGCTTGTGGTCTTTTTCCAGCGTGTCGGCAACATCCTTGGACGTGATCGCGCCGTAGAGTCTGCCGTCGGCACTGCTCTTGGCAACGATCTTGACAAGGGTAGAATCGAGCTTTTCCGCAAGCTCCTTTGCCTGCTGCTTCTCGACTTCGATCTTATGGAGACGGGAAGCCTCCTTATTCTTTGCTTCGTTGAGTGCCTTGGCGTCGGCGGGAATCGCTAATTTTTTGGGGAAGAGGAAGTTTCTGGCGTAGCCGTCCGAAACCTCAATGATCTGATCCTTCTTTCCCTGACTTTTTACGTCCTGTGTGAGTATGACTTTCATGATATATTTTCCTTTCGTAGTTGTGTTTCGATTTAACCTTGCGTATCGAGATAATCGTCGATCGCCGCCTTCAGACGAACCAGCGTTTCCTTCATATTTTTACCGGGTACGCGCGCGCCTGCAAGGTTGAAGTGTCCACCGCCGCCGATACGCTCGAGGATGAGCTGTACGTTGATCGAGCCGTCCGAGCGCGCCGAGATATGAATGGCGTTTTCGATCACGACGAGCGCAAAGGAGGCAGTCACGTTTTTGATGGTGAGCAGGCGGTCTGCGGCCTTGGAAGCGGCCAAGCGATCGCCCTCGGTATTTTCCGTTCCCATGCTGGTGGTGATGGCAATATTGTCGCGGTATATGGTGAGATTTGTGCCGAACTGTGCCTCGGCGTTGAAGTCTTCGATATCCTCGTCGAAGAAGCTGCTTGCGATCTCCGCGTTTCCGCCCTCACCGCGCAGGTATAGCGCCGCCGAGAAGGTACGGGTACCCGTGGATCGCGTGAAGTTTTTGGTGTCGACCATTACGCCCGACAGAAGAAGCGTGGACTCTTCCTTGGTCAGCGTGCCGATGGGAAGGCTTTCCTCCAAGATCTCGGCCACAAGCTCACACGCGGAGGACGCGGAGGGATCGATATAGGCGATCTGCGGTGTGTGCTTGAACTCCGCGGTCTTGCGGTGGTGGTCGATGATGGCAACGGTGGGAATGCTCTGCGCGATGGCAGGCTCCTCTAAGATGGTGAAGTTGTTGGCATCCGTAACGATCAGAAGGGTATCCGAGCGGATCAGATCCATGCCCGACGCGGCATCAATAAAGACGTCTCGATACAGCTCGGTTTCCAAAAGGTCGGCCGTGCAGTCCTTGAAGTTGTTGTTGCTTTTATCTACAATGATCTTGGGCGTAACGCCGCAGTGCATACAAAGGCGCGCAAGGCCGACCGAGGCTCCGATCGAGTCGAAATCGGGATTGCGGTGTCCCATGATGAGCACGTTGCCCGAGGACGCAATGAGATTTAAAAGCTGACCCGCGATAACGCGTGCCAATACCTTGGTCTTTTTCTGAATGTTCTTGGTGCGGCCGCCGAAATATTCCAGACCGTTTTCATCGCGGAGTGCCACCTGGTCACCGCCGCGCTGAAGGGCCATGTCAAGTGCCGTGCGTGCATTCTGCTCGCATTCCGCCAAGGTATTACCGCTTGCCGAAACGCCGATAGAGACCGTAATGGGCATACTGCTGTCACCCAAACGAATGTCTCGAATTTGTTCGAGGATCGAAAATTTGTCCTCAATACAAGCGTTCAGGGCCTCGCGTGAAAAAACCAGGATATATTTGTCGCGGTCGTATTCACGGATAAGTGCGTGGATATCCTCGGCCCATTTTTTCAAGACGGTCTCGGCCTGGCTTGCGGCCTCGCGGCTACTGACGCGGACGTACTGTGCCAGCTCGTCCAGGTTGTCCAGTACGACGTAAGCTACGACGGGCTGCTGCTTTTCGTGAAGGGCCGAGAGCGTATGATACGCGGTGGTGTCCGAAAAGATGGTCATGAAATAAGGCTTGCCCGCCACGCGAAGCTCGTAGCTTCGTGCAAGATAGATGCGGTCACCGATCTCGGTAGGGCTTCCGCTTTCCAGATCGCTCTGCGTTTCGGTATGGAAGTCCACCGCAAGTCGTGTGGACTTAACGAGATCCTTGGGAGAGAGCTGACAGAATTTGGTCAAATTGACGCCGTACAGCGAATTCTGACTGTCCACCATAAGTGTAAAGCCGTTGTTGTACCAAACGATCTTCCCGTCGTCATCGGTCAAAACAAAGGGAATACCGATGCTCTGTATGGTTTGTGCCATGGCGGCGCTCATCGAAATCGACTCGAGTTTGCGCTGATTACGTTGTGTTCTTGCCTGTAACTGCTTAAAAAAGGCAAAGGAGGCGGCGGCAAGATACAAAAGTAAGAAAATGATGCCGAAAACATCGTGCCGCACACCGTCTATCGTACACAGAATAGTATACAGTGCCAAAAGAAAGATGCCAAAAAGGACGCAAAGACGAAGTGAGAGCGTCGTACTGTTTTCTGCGTACAGGCTTTTTCGGTTTTTTTGGTTTTTCATAAGGTGTCTCCTTTCGGTTTATCCTTTCTTGGTGCGCTTTTCCAGCCGTTCGGCGCGGAGAATGGTAAATGCGCCGATAAAGGACAGAACAGTAAGCAGGGAAGAGGCAAACCAGATCAAAAGAACGATAAGAAGGATCGGGGAAAGAAATCTTTTTTGGCGTATCAACATGAAAACGCGCAACACGCCGCATAGTGCAAGGCCGGGCGTGAGAATTACGAAAAGATTGAGTGCTGAGAGCGAAAGAATGCCGACGATATCGGATTTTCCCACAAGGAGATAGGTGGCGAGGAAGCTGACAAGGAAGAGAAGTGCCGAAACGCCGCTCATGCGGAAGGCAAGGCAGCTCTTGGGGAGCGGATGCTCGGGGAACTGCGTAGAGTGAAGCGAGACGGCGATGAGTCCCACAAGGTAAGCAATCGTATTTACCACGACGATGACGATCGCAGGGAGCAAGCGGAAAACCAAATTGACCAACGCGGCGGCCTCCTCCGTGGTGATCGAGCCGGCGATGAGTCCCATAAAGTGCCCAAGCATCTCCAACACAACGATGACGATCGCGGAGAGCAAGCGGAAAACGAAATTGACCAATGTAGCCGTGTCCCTCGTGGCGATCGAGCCGAGCATGGCGGCGTATTCCTCGGTGGCGGCAAGTGCCGTAAATTCTTTAACGAAGAACTCGCGGAATTGCGAGATGAAGTTGGTAATTCCCTCGGCGGAGATCGTGAATCCTTCGGGAAGCACGAGTAAAAGAGCGATGGCGGCGTACACGACGATCGAAACCGAAAAAAGCGCGATCGACGCGGTACGCGAGAGCTTTAGGCGAAGCGCGATCGCCACCACGATCGCAAGCGGTACGAAGGTGAGCACCGAGAGCGAACGGATCGCATCTCCCGTCAGCGCAAAGGCCAAAAGATAAGCAAGCGCGGGTGCCAGGGCGACGAGCATCGGGTGCATGGCGCGGATGGCAAAGCCGCCGAACGCCATCACGGCGATCGCACAGATGATGAGCGGCAGATCGGCCGAAACGCCCGCGCCCAAGAAGGCGAGCAGGCAGGGAAGTGCCAAAAGCCATGTGACGAGCTTGGATCTTACGGCGACCAAAAGCAGAATCGCGAATACCAAGACTACCATATATCGACAGAGCACGACCTCGGTCGAAACCGAGAAGCTCATAAAAAATACCAGGCAAAAGGTCAGAAGCAGAGACGCACCCAAGGGCAAACGGGGGCGTGCGTTCTCGCGGATATCGTTCATATCGAAGCTTTTCCTTTCCAAATTTTCTATCAATTACAATAGTATACCATATTTTTATCCTTTTGTAAACCATTAAATTAGATTCCATCGTGATTTTTGGGGAAAAGTTTTGTGAAAAAAGAGAAAATAATGAAAAAATTTCAAAAAACCCCTTGCACAAGTGAAAAAAGTGTGATATACTATAGAAGCGTAGAGTGGGCTTCGGCCCACTCTTAACTATTGAAAAGGGGCATTTTTGAATGCTTGGTGAAGTATGAGTACGAATGTAAAAAACGTGGCAGGTACGGTGAGGGAGCTGATCCTTCCCGTTGCAAACGAGCTTGGCTATCAGCTTTGGGACGTGGAGTACGTCAAGGAGGGTGCCAAGATGATCCTTCGCGTTACCATTGATAAGGCGGAGGGCGTCAACATTGAGGATTGCGAGAGGATGCACCGTGCGATCGATCCCGTGCTGGACGAGGCCGATCCCATTGACGCGGCATATTATTTGGAGGTAAGCTCGCCCGGTATCGAGCGGGAGCTCCGCACCGACGAGCATCTGCTTGCCTGCATGGGAGAGAAGGTCGAAGCAAGGCTTTACGCACCCGTGGACGGTACCAAGAAGCTGGTGGGCATTCTTGCCGCGTACGAGGACGGCGAGATCGCGATCGCCATGGGCGAGCGTGTACAAAGGCTGCCGCGCACGGCGGTCTCTAAAATAAAGACGGTATTTGATTTCGGAGATTGATTTAAGATCGGAAATTGTTTTAAGAAAGGATCTGTGACTATGAACAAGGAATTTTTCATTGCTCTTGATATGTTGGAGAAGGAAAAGGGCATTCCCAAGGAGTATATGTACGAAAAGATCGAGGCGGCACTCGTCTCGGCGTATAAGAAGGAGTACGGCAACAATACCAACGTTCGCGTGCTGATCGATCCCGTGAAGCAGGACGTAAAGCTGTATCAGCAGAAGACTGTCGTAGAGGTGGTTGAGAATCCCGAGGTCGAGCTTTCGGTGGAGGAAGCAAAGGCTATGAGCCGCCGCCGCAAGCTTGGCGACGTGATCGAGACCGAGCTTAAGACCAAGGAATTCCGCCGTTTGAGCGCGGGCGCCGCGAAGTCGGTCATCATTCAGGCCATCCGCGAGGGTGAGAGAACCGCGATGCAGCAGGCATACGAGAGCAAGCGCGAGGAGATCATTACTGCTACGGTCAGCAAGATCGACACCGTTTCGGGTAACGTGATCTTGGATACGGGTACGGGCATGGCGACGCTTCTGAAGAGTGAGCAGATTCCCGGCGAGGAATTCGAGGTTGGCCAGAAGATCAAGGTGTACATCATTGAGGTCAACAAGGAGTCGCGCGGCCCGCTCGTAACGCTTTCCCGCGTACACGCAGGACTTGTGCGCCGTATGTTCGAGCTGGAGATCCCCGAGATCACCGACGGCATCGTTCTGATCAAGGGCGTTGCGCGTGAGGCGGGCTCGCGGACCAAGATCGCGGTATATTCGCGTGACGAGGACGTGGACGCCGTGGGTGCTTGTATCGGAAATCACGGTATGCGTATTTCGAGCATCGTTGACGAGCTTTGCGGTGAGAAGATCGACATCGTGAAGTACAGCGAAAGCGAGGAGGAATACGTGGCGGCCGCTTTGGCTCCCGCTAAGGTGGACGAGGTCATGATGACGGGCGAAAGAAGCTGTAAGGTCATCGTGGCTCCCGAGCAGCTCTCGCTTGCGATCGGTAAGGAAGGCCAGAATGCAAGACTTGCCGCAAGACTTACGGGTATGAAGATCGACATTAAGACCGAGTAAGCAATATGGAACAGAAAAAAAAGAAGATTCCCGAGCGCAGATGCCTTGGCTGCAACGAGCATAAGCCGAAGGCTGAGCTTCTCCGTGTGGTGCGAACGCCCGAGGGCGAGATCGCGCTGGATTTTAAGGGAAAGATGAACGGTCGCGGCGCTTACATTTGCCATAAGATCGGTTGCTTGCGCAAGGCGCGCAAGTCGAAACGGATCGACAAGAGCTTGGCGTGTGAGATCCCCGAGGCAGTTTACGACGCGATGGAAAAGGAACTCGAAGAAAATGTGTGAAACCGAGAAAAAGGATACCGAAGGACTTCTTCGAATGCTGGGGCTTTGTATGCGAGCAGGCCGCCTTGTGTGCGGCACGCCGATGATCTGCGATGCACTGAAAAACAAAAAAGAGATCTTTGTGGTGCTCATGGCGGATGAAGCCTCGGAGAATACGAAAAAACGGCTTTCAGACAGATGTAAATATTACGGCGTTCGGCTTGCGAGCGTGAAGGTCACCACGGGAGCGCTTGCTCACGCGCTTGGAAAAAGCGGCGAGCTTGCCGCGGTCGGTGTGGCCGATAAGAGCTTCGCGTCCGGACTTGAAAAATGGTTGTAACGACTCTGAACACGAAAGAAAGGCAGGGCATGGTATGGCAGTAAACCCTCAATTTAAGATCAATCAAATAGCGAAGGATCTCGGCAAGAAGAGTAAGGATATCGTTACGATTCTGACCGAGAAGGGCTTCGACGTCAAGAATACGCAGAAATCGCTGGAGGCGGTCGAGTTTGACGTGCTTTTTGATACGCTGACGAAGGAGAATCAGATCGTCGAGATCGAGAATTATCTGGACGGCATTACCTATATTCCGTCCAAGGCGAAGAAGGAAGAGGCACCGAAGGCTCCCGTAGAGGTGAAGGAGGAGAAGCCTGTCGCGCAGGCGGCGGAGAAGACCCCCGAGAAGAAGCCCGAGGAAAAGACGGAGAAGAAGGCGGAAAAGCCTGCCGAAAAGCCGCAGACCAAGGTCGAGGAAAAGGCAGAGCCGAAGTCGGCGGAGAAGCCTGTCGAGACGGCAAAGCCTATCGAAAAGAAAGAAGAAAAGCCTGCCGCCCCCGCTCAGCCCGAGGCTCCCAAGGCCGCGGTTGCTCCCACGCAGAAGCCGCAGAGTGCTCCCGCACAGAAGCCGCAGGGCGCTCCCGCGCAGAGACTGCAAGGGGCTCCCGCACAGAGACCGCAAGGGGCTCCCGTACAGAGACCGCAAGCGGCGCGCCCGCAGGGCGCACCCGCAGGACAGGGTGGCTATGCAAACAACCGTTTTGGCGGCGCACAGGGTAA
>SVRO01000045.1 GCA_015064795.1 Oscillospiraceae bacterium
AGCTTTCTTTGTCTGCCGCGTGGCTCGCGGCGTATATGTTCTTCTCGCTTTAGCGAGAAGAACCAAAATGACTCGGAGCCCCTTTCCAATAAAGTTTTTGCAAACTTTGTAATGAAAAATTCCAGAAAAGTTTTTGAAGGGTATTAGGGAAACTTTTTTCAAAAAGTTTCCCTAAGCGTTCCCCCGATAATTCAAATACTCCTCAAGGCAGAGGCTGTCGCGCCAGATTTCGTAAGCGGCGGCGCGTCCGACGAAGCGGTAGTGCCAGGGCTCGTAGTCGTAACCCGTCAGGGCGGTCTTGTCCTTCGGGAAGCGCAGGACAAAGCCGAATTTCCACGCGTTTTCCGAGAGCCAAGCGAAAACCGGCTCCTTGGCAAAGCTTTCGTCAAGGTCTGCCATGCGCGTGGTCATCAGATCGACCGAAAGTCCGCTCTGATGCTCGCTGGTACCCGGCTCGGCCGAGTAGCGAAGCACCTTTTCGCGCGCTTCGGCGTTGGTAAGTGCAGGATTTTTGCTTTTTTCGGTCTTTATATAGCCGTCAAAAAGATTTTGCTGATACGCGTAGGTACGGTAGGCACTGGTCACGAAAACGCCGCCTCCAACACCCGCGGCGCGCATTTCGATAAACATGGCCTCAAGCGCGCGGGCGGCGGTTGCCTCAAGCGTGATGCTTTTGTGCGTATCCGCAACAGCGGCAAGCGGCGCGGGGACGAAAGAAGCGGTTACCTTGTTCTGCTTGTTGATGAGCACGAGGTATTTTTCGTCACTTGCCGTCATCGCGCTCTCGTAGGCCGACAGGTCACTCTTAAAGGTAACGGGCGGCATCGGCTCCTTTTCCTCGGGCTCTTCGGGTTCGGTCGTGGTTTCCTCGGGCTCGGTGGTCGTCTCGGCGGGCGGCTTTTCGGGGCGATCCATGCTGAAATAAACACCCAGAAGGGCCGCAAGCGCGACGAGTGCGACGATGAGCGGTACCGTAAAATTATGCTCGTATATTTTTTTCGCCATGCGTTATTCCGCCCCGTAGCCCGCGTCGTTGATCGCCTTCACGGCGGCGGCGCGGTCAAAGCCCTCCTCGGCGGCAAAGCGTGCCTTCTTTTCCTCCAGCGCGATCTCGACGTCCTTCGCGCCAAGCGACTCAAGGACTCCCTTTACGCGTGCCGCGCAGTGCATACACATCATGCCCTCAACCGTGATTTCAAGCTTTTCCATTGTTTTCTCCTCTTTTTTTTCTATAAATTTCGAGGGACACTCCTCGATTTTTTTACGCTTCAAGCGCAGCGAATTGCTCACCACCGACACCGACGAAAGACTCATGGCCACCGCCGCGATCATGGGGTTTAAAAGCAGTCCGAAGGGGGCGTAAAGCACGCCTGCCGCCACGGGAATGCCGATGGCGTTGTAAAGAAAGGCCCAAAAGAGATTTTGCTTGACGGTACCAAGCGTCAGGCGGCTGACCGAAAGGGCGGGAATTAAGGCCTCAAGGCCGCTTTTGGACAGGATCACGTCGGCACTGTCAATGGCCACCTCGGTACCCGCTCCCACCGCCACGCCGATGTCGGCCGCCGCGAGTGCGGGCGCGTCGTTCACGCCGTCACCCACCATGGTGACCTTACCTTTTTTCTTATATTCGGCCACAAGAGCGGCCTTGTCCTCGGGCAAAAGCGAGGCGCGATACTCGGAAATACCAAGCGCGTCGGCAGTTGTCTTTGCCGCCTCCTTGTTGTCACCCGTCAGCATCACGCAGGTGATGCCAAGCTTTTGCAGTCGTTCCACCGCCCATGCCGAGCCCTCGCGCAGCGTGTCGGCCAGAGTAAAGACACCCACGCGGCCGCTCTCAAGCTCGCCCACAAGCACCTCGCTCATGCCCATTTTCGTATTTTCGGGCAGGGAAAAGCCGTTTTCCGCGAGATATTCGCGCTTGCCCACAAAATAGGACTTACCGCTCACGCGGCCGAAAAGTCCTTTTCCCACGGTGTTTTGGAAGTCCTCCACCTCGGCCTCATGCACCTTCTTTTCCTCGGCGTAGGCTGTGATAGCGAGCGCCAATGGGTGCGAGGAGCGTTTTTCCAAGGCGTAGGCCGCTCGGAGAAGCGTGCCGTCGATATTTGACGTGTCACGAACGGCGGGGCGTCCCACCGTAAGAGTTCCGGTCTTATCAAAAAGAACGTATTTCGTTGCCTGCAAAAGCTCAAGCGCGTGCGCGCTTTTCATAAGAATGCCGTGACTCGCACCCATTCCCGTACCCACGAGAATGGCCGTTGGCGTAGCAAGTCCCAAGGCACAGGGGCAGGAGATGACCAGCACCGACACGGCAGGGCGTACCGCGCTCGCAACCGAGCCCGTGAAAATGAGCCACAAAACAAAGGTAAGAAGCGAAATTCCCATTACCGCAGGCACGAAGATGGCGGCCACGCGGTCGGCAAAGCGCGAAATTTCGGCCTTGGAGGAGGCCGCGTTTTCCAAGAGGTGCAGAATGTGGCGAATGGCGGTGTCCTCTTGGGCCTTGGTAACGCGGACGGTCAAAAATCCGTCGCGTAAAATGGTGGAGGCGTGCACCGCGTCGCCCGTTTTTTTGTCCACGGGCATGCTTTCGCCCGTCAACGAGGACTCATCGGCGCAGCCGAAGCCATCCATGACTTCTCCGTCCACCGCAATGGCTTCTCCCGCGCGAATGACAACGATTTCTCCCACCGAGATGTCAGAAACCTTCTTTTTTTGGTATTGATTCCCCACCAATACAGTCGCCTCGTCGGGAATGAGTGACGAGAGCGCTGAAAGCGCGTCGCCTGCGCTCCGCTTGGCACGGTTCTCTAAAAATTTGCCGAGCGAGACGAGTGCCAATATCATGGCCGCCGAGTCGAAATACAAGGCGTGCAGGTTTTCCATGGGCGAAATGCCAAAGAGGATAAGCGCGGTGCTATAGAGGCTATAGGCAAGCGAGGCCGACGAGGAGAGTGCGATCAGCGAGTCCATGTTCGGCGCGAGTGAAAAAAGGGCCGAAAAGCCGCCGCGGAAGTATTTGAAGTTAAGAAATACGACGGGAAGCGTCAAAAGAAGCTGCAAAAGAGCCGACAGGGCGGGGTAGTGGGGGCTTTTCGGCATCGGGATTCCCAGCATATGCCCCATCGCAACGAACATCAAAAGTGCGCAAAGCGTAAGTGAGAGAATGAGATTGCGCTTGATCTTTCGGTATTCGGCATCGGTCGTCTGCTTTTTTGGCTCGGGGGCAAGGTCGTACCCTCCCGCGCGAAGCGCGCGTGTGAGCGTTTCCTTCACCTCGGCCTCGGGAAGCGCGGACTCGAAGGAGATCGACGAGGTAATAAGACTGACGCTTATCCTTTCAAAGCCGCATTTTCCTGCCGCACGCTCTACGTGCGCCACGCATGCCGCACATACCATGCCCTTGACAAAATATTGATATCTCATAGGTTCCACACCCTTTCAAAATGTTTGTTGAGAAAAATAATAAATTGATGTTTGTAGGAGAACGCTTAGGGAACTTTTTGAAAAAAGTTCCCTAAGAACCCTCAAAAACTTTTCTGAAAAAAATTACTACAAAGTTTGCAAAAATTTTATTGTAAGGGGGCTCCGAGTCATTTTGGTTCTTCGCACCTTGTGCGAAGAACGTTTACGCCGCGAGCCACGCGACAGACAAAGAGAGCTCGCTCTCTTTTCTGCGCGTGCGCTGTACGCGGCTCAAAATGACGTGAAGTTTTCGCGCACCCATGCGAGAAAAGTTTTCGCCCAGCCTTTTTCAAAAGGCTGGTGGGGTGTGGGGCAACGCCCCACATATGGTGGGGTGTGGGGCAACGCCCCACATAAACAGACCAACAAATCAAAATTTGAAAAACGGAAGGGAGGTTTTTCCGAAATTCCCTTCGAATTATACACCCTTTTCAAAATATTTTCAAGGATGGCAAAAAAAATTTACAATTATTTTTTGCAAAAACTGAATTTTGTCTATTGTAATACTATAATAATTATGATATAATTTAAATAAATATATAAATATAATTTTAAATAAATAAGGAGTACGACTCATGGTCATGCTGGAAGAGCTTCACGCCATATGGGGTGAAATCAAAAAGACCTACGCAAAAATATATACCGAGTCCATCGTTGACCTTTGGTTTGAGCCGCTGGAGCTTGACCGATATGAGCTGGACGCGGTTTATTTTACCACCGAAAACGTCATCAAATACCGTGTGGTGACCACCAAATACAAGGAAGTGCTCGAACAAAGCTTTTCGGACTTTCTTGGCTTTCCCGTTAAGGTATTCGTGGAGCACGTGGAGATCAAAAACGGACAAAAATATCTCATCGGCTCGGACGAACCGGTATTCGTCAGCTCCATTCCGCGCGAGGATCAGCACATTGAGGCGTCGGAGTTCGGCACCGAAAAATTCCCCTTCCGCTTTGAATACACCTTTGAAAACTTCATCGTTGGCTCGTCCAACCGCTTTGCGCACGCGGCCTGTCTGGGCGTGGCCGAAAACCCTGCCTGCGTGGAGGCCTTAAAGGGCGACGGCAACTATATGAGCCCCTACAATCCGCTTTTCATTTACGGCCCGAGCGGCATCGGCAAAACGCATCTTTTGCACGCCATCGTCAACCGCATCAAACAAAAGCTGCCTGAGGTCAAGATCCTCTACATCCGCGGCGACGATTTCATCAACCAGATGATCAATCATCTGGCAAAAAAGACCATGAATGATTTCAAGAACAAATACCGCAAGTGTGACGTGCTTCTGATCGACGACATTCAGTTTATCGCAGGCAAGACCTCCACGCAGGAGGAATTTTTCCACACCTTCAACGCACTTTATGAGGATCATAAGCAGATCATTCTGACCTCTGACCGTCCGCCGCGCGAGATCAAGCCGCTGGAGGATCGTCTTGTGACACGCTTTGAGTGGGGCATTCTTGCGGACATTCAGCCGCCGGATCTTGAGCTTCGAACGGCTATTATTAAGAAGAAGGCCGAGCAGGTGAAGCTTAAAATGTCGGACGAGGTGCTGGAATTCTTGGCCGAGAATATAAGAAGCAACGTTCGTCAGATCGAGGGCGCGATCAAAAAGATGTCGGCCATGACCTTCCTTACGGGAAGCGAGGTCTCCTTGGAGCTTGCGGGCAAGTGCGTGGCCGATCTTATGGGCGGTGCCGAGCCTGTGAGCGCGTCGATCGACCGCGTATTCCGCGTGATCGAGAAGCATTACGGCGTGAGCAAGGAGGATCTTCTGAGCGAAAAGCGTCTGCGCGATATCGTGATGGCGCGTCACGCGGCCATCTACCTCCTAAAGAAGATCACGGGAATGTCCTATCCGAGCTTGGCGAAGGTCTTTAACAAAAAGAACCACACGACCATGCTCAGCTCCTACCAGCTCATTTTGCGAAAGGTGGAGGATGAGCCCGCCTTCGCTTTGGAAATGAACAATCTTGAAAAGGAAGCAAGCGAGCGCATTTAAAGACACATTTTATCCACAGCTCAAAAACCCACAAAAAGCCTTGTCCCGTAAGCAACAGGGGAGTTATCCACAGGCAAAATCGGATTTTGAGAAGAAAAAAGACAAATCAAAGATCTTTGAAAAGCTTCAAAGGTTTTCCACATTTCGTCCACAAAAAAAATCCTGCTTTTCCAAAGGAAATTGTGGAAAAAAAGAGAAACAAACCCTTGTATACCAAGCCCCTTTGGGTTTTCCACAGTTTTGACAGCACCTACTACTTTTACTGTTATCTTACATAGAAAGATAGAGATATCTCTCTCACGCGCAAAGCGCGAGAAAAGAGAGGAATGGAGAGACGATGTGGGATGCTTTTTGAAAAAAGCACCCCACACCCCGCAAAAACTTTACTTGCTTGGTTTGCACAGTCATTTTGCACCCGTCTCAACAAGCGAGAAGAACTCAAAATGACTCGGATTTCGGTTCTCACGTTTGTTTTCGCATATTCGTTCGTGCGTCGTAATACCAAACCCATTTTGTCCTGCAGCAAAGATTTTTGAAGGGTTTGGGAAACTTTTTGCAAAAAGCTTCCCAAGCGTATTCCCTACAAACTAAAAAATTATTATCATCCAATAAAGAAAGGATCGGTATCCATTATGAAAATCCTGTTTAACAAAAGCAAGATGTCCGCAGCGGTTGCGCCTCTTATGTGCGCCGTTTCGGGAAAGTCCACGCTCACGTCGATCGAGGGTATTTTGATTGAGGCAAAGATACCCGACACGCTGATCATGACGACCTATGACCTTGAGAAAGGCATTCGTATCACGACCGAGGCGAAGGTCATTGAGGAAGGCACGTTTATTATCAACGCGCAGAAGTTCAACCAGACCTTGAAGGTCATGGACGGCGAGGAGCTGATGCTTTCGGTGGAACCCGAGAAGCTGATTGCCACGATCGAGAGCGGCAAGTCGGTCCACCGCATGAACGCGCTTGCGGGTGCCGATTTCCCCATGATCCCGAAGCTTGAGAGCGACAAGAGCTTTGCCATTTCGGAGGGCAAGCTCAAGAATATGCTTACCAAGGTGATGTACGCCATGGGTGTCAACGACCAAAGACCCGTGCTGAACGGCTGTTATTTTGAGGTGCGCGAGGGCTCGCTTCTGCTTGTCTCGTGCGACAGCTACAAGCTTGCCAAGTGCTCGCTTGCGACCGAGATCAAGAATACGGGTGCCGAGGGCACGTCGCTTGCCTTTGATTTCATCGTTCCGTCCAAGACCGTGCAGGAGCTTTTCCGCATGCTTGACGACGATGAGGACAAGGAAGTTCGCATCGTGATGACGCGTAAGAATATCATCTTCTTGATGGACGAATTTATTTTCTTCTCGCGCCTTGTGGACGGCCGCTATATCGACTACGAAAAGATCATCGTAAAGACGCATAAGATCACCACGAGGATAAACCGCACTGAGCTTCTTTCGGCTCTTGAGCGCGCGGCACTCATCACCGAGGAGCGCATTGCGGGAAGCGTGAGAAGCTCGGTGAAGCTTCAGCTTGACGGCGGTCTTCTCAAGGTACACGCAAGCTCGGGCGCGGGCTCGACCTACGACGAGATCGTCATTGACCACGAGGGCGAGGATCTTCTTATTGCCTTCAATAACCGTTATCTGATGGACAGTGTGCGTGCCTGCACCGCCGATGAGCTTACGGTGTCGCTCTCCTCGCCGCTCACCAGCATCAATATCGAGCCTGCTTACGAAAGAGAAGGGATCGAGGAGAAGTTTATGCTTCTCCCCGTAAAGATGACCAACTAAAAAAAGACGGGAACTTTCATGTTTTGCAATAAAATTGAACTGAAAAATTTCCGCAATATCGAGGGTGCGTCGGTCGAATTTACCGACGGGGTGAACGTCCTCTTAGGCAGTAACGCGCAGGGCAAGACCAATCTGCTGGAGGCCATTTATACCGCCTCCACGGGCAAGAGCTTTCGCGCCACGCGCGAGGCCGAGCTGTTAAGCTTCGGGTGTGATTTTGCGCTTCTGTCGCTCGAATTTACCGACGTGAGACGGCAAAAGATCGATATTCGGTACTTTGCGGAAAAAAGAAAGCAGATCGAGATCAACGGGAATAAAATTACCAGACTTTCGGACATGGTGGGACGCTTCAAATGCGTGCTTTTCTGCCCCGAGCATCTCTCGCTCATCAAGGGCGCGCCCGCCGAGCGTCGCGCGTTTTTGGACGAGGCCATCTGTCAGCTCCGTCCGATGTATCTCGTGTCGCTTACCAAGTACGAAAAAATTCTAAAGCAGAGAAATATGCTTCTTAAGAACGCGCGCGAGGATTACGCCACCTTTGCCGACACCATCGGGTATTGGTCGGAGGCTCTGGCGCACGAGGCGGCCATTCTGTCGCGCTTTCGCGCGTCCTATGCTTCGCAGATCCAAAGCTTTATGCAGACCTGCTTCTTGCAGATGAGCGAGAAGACGGGAAAGACCGACGAGGTGCCGACGCTTGTCTACCGCGGCTCGTCCGAGCAGGAGAGCTACGAGGATCTCGGCGTGACCAAGGAAAAGTATCTGCGTCTCTTGCGCGGAAACCTCGAGCGCGAGATCGCGGCGGGTACCACGCTTTACGGCGTGCATAAGGACGATCTTGAAATTTGCCTTGGCGGCAAGCCCGCACGGCAGTACGCCTCGCAGGGACAGCAGCGCTCGCTGGCGCTGGCCTTGAAGCTGGCCGAGGGTGAGATCAGCAAGAAGGAATCGGGCGAATATCCCGTGTTTCTCCTTGACGACGTGCTCTCGGAGCTGGATTTCTCGCGCCGCGCGTATCTTATTGAGGAAATTCGCGATAAGCAGGTCATTATGACCACCTGCGAGATCCGCGACGAGAATTATACGGGCGCCAACATCATTCACGTCAAGGACGGCGTGTTCGAGGGGGGGAGCGTATGATCTATCTGCACGTCGGAAACAAGAAAAATATACGCGAGAGGGACATTATCGGCATCTTTGATACCGACAGCGCCACCGTCTCGGTCACTACGCGCCGCTACCTCGCGGCCAAGGAAAAAGAGGGACTCGTGGAGGCCGCCATCGAGGAGCTGCCTAAGTCCTTCGTCCTCTACCAAGATGGCGACGGCAAAAAACGCATCTGCTTCTCCCAGCTCTCCCCCACTTCACTCTTAAATCGAGTGGAATTTATGTAAGGAAGGGAACGCTTGGGGAACTTTTTAAAAAAAGTTCCCCAAGCCCCTCAAAAACTTTTCTCGCAGTCAAAATGGGTTTGGATATTGCGCCAACGAACGAATTCGCAAAAACGAACGTGAGGAGATGTCCGTCCCAAAATGACATGCGGTTTATGCATACTCATGCTACAAAAGTTTTCGCCAAGCCTTTTGGGGCAGGCTTGCGGGGTGTGGGCGGCGCCCCACGGTAGACTAAATACAGAATATAGAAAAGAACCAATCACCAAATAAAAATTCGGAAGGTGTAAAATGGAAAACAACCATATCAATTACAATGAAAGTGACATTCAAGTTCTTGAGGGACTTGAGGCGGTGAGAAAGCGTCCGGGCATGTATATCGGTACGACCTCGATCCGCGGTCTGCATCACCTTGTTTACGAGATTGTGGACAACTCGATCGACGAGGCGCTGGCGGGCTTTTGCGACAAGATCACGGTCACGATCGGCAAGGGCGACACCATCACCGTTGAGGATAACGGACGCGGCATTCCCACGGGCATCCACCCCAAGCAGGGCATACCGACGCCCGAGGTGGTCTATACCATTCTTCACGCGGGCGGTAAGTTCGGCGGCGGCGGTTACAAGATCGCGGGCGGACTTCACGGCGTGGGCGCGTCGGTGGTAAACGCACTCTCCGAATGGGTAGAGCTGGACGACTGCTACGAGGGCGAACGCTTTACCGAGCGATTTGAGCGCGGTATGGTGGCGCGTCGCGGCAAGGTGGAGCCTGCCTCGCCCGACCGTATGCACGGCGTAAAGGTCACCTTCAAGCCCGATCCCACCATCTTCGAGGAGACGGTATTTGATTACGAAATTCTTCTCACGAGACTGCGCGAGCAGGCCTTCCTCAATGCCGGCGTTCGTCTTGTGCTTCGCGACGAGCGTGACGACGAAAATATCCGCGAGGACGACCTCTGCTTTGAGGGAGGAATCCGCTCGTTTGTGGAATTTCTCTGCTCGCGCGACAAAAAGACGCCCATTCACAACGACGTTATTTACATGAAGGGACAGAAGGAAAGCTCGGTGGCCGAGATCGCGCTGCAGTACACCTCGGCGTACAGTGAGAACATCGTCACCTTCGCCAACAATATGAACACCATCGAGGGCGGTATGCACGAGACCGGCTTTAAGGCGGGCATTACCAAGGTTCTCAATGCGTATGCGAGAAAGATCGGTGCCTTGCGCGAAAAGGACGCCGCGCTTTCGGGCGAGGACGTGCGCGAGGGCATTTGCGCGATCGTCAGCGTCAAGCTGGAGAACGCACAGTTCGAGAGCCAGACCAAAGCCAAGCTCGGAAACTCCGAGATCCGTACGCTCGTGGAAAATACGGTAGGTCAGAAAATGGCAGAATATTTGGAGGAAAATCCCGCGTCGGCCAAGATCATAGTCGAGCGTGCCATGGCGTCAGCTCGCGCACGCGAGGCCGCGCGTAAGGCAAGAGAGGAAACGCGGCGCAAGGGACTCTTTGAGGGCGGCTCGGTGTTGCCCGGTAAGCTCAGGGACTGCAACGAGCGCAACGTGGAGCTGACCGAGCTGTATCTGGTCGAGGGAGACTCGGCAGGCGGCTCGGCTACGCAGGGACGCAACTCGCGCTTCCAAGCCATTCTGCCCTTAAGAGGTAAGGTCTTAAACGTCGAGAAGGCCAACACGCTCAATATCGCGGCCAATCAGTCGCTTCAGCCCATCATTCAGTCGGTCGGCTGCGGCGTGGGTGAGAATTTCAATATGGAAAAGCTGCGTTACGGCAAGATCGTCATTATGGCCGATGCCGACGTCGACGGCTCGCATATCCGCATCCTTCTTCTCACCTTCTTCTTCCGCTTCATGAAGCCGCTCATTGAGGAAGGACATATCTATCTCGCACAGCCCCCGCTCTATAAGATCACCAAGAAAAATTCCAAGCAGCTCCATTACGCCTACTCGGACGAGGAGCGCGACGCCATCGTCGCCGAGCTCGGCGGCGGCTCCAACATCGAGATCAACCGCTACAAAGGTCTTGGTGAGATGAACGCCGAGCAGCTTTGGGAAACCACCATGGACCCCGAAAAGCGTACGCTCCTTAAGGTCACCATGGAGGACGCCGCCCTCTGCGACGCCACCTTCTCGCTCCTGATGGGCGATAAGGTCGAGCCCCGTAAGGCCTTTATCGAAGAAAACGCGAAATTTGCAGAAAACCTCGATATTTAAGAAGGGAACGTGTAGGGAACTTTTTTAGGAAAATACGAGTTCGCTTCGCGATCTCGGTTAACAAATTGGTTGCGTCACTAAAAGTGCCGCATTTGCTTCGCAAACCCCAATTTGTTACAGTTCCCTACCACCCTCAAAAACTTTTCCGGCGGGCAAAATGGGTTTGGGTATAGCGGAGTACGAACGAATACGCGAAAACGAACGTGAGAGACGGTGTCCAAGTCATTTGGGAACGGATAATCTGCGACTATCCGTTAACCGAGGACACACGAGTTCGCTTCGCGACCTCGGTTAACAAATTGGTTTTGCGGCTAAACACCGCAAATTTGCTACGCAAACCCCAATTTGTTACGTCTACCAATAAAGGTATTATATCACCGAAAAGAAAGCGAGCTTTCTTTGTCTGCGACGTGGCTCTCTCGGCGACGCAAATTTTCTCGCTTTGCGAGAAAATTTCAAAATGACGTGAAGTTTCAGCACACCCATGCAAGAAAAGTTTTCGTCCCTCCTTTTTCAAAAGGAGGGCGGGGTATGGGGCGGCGCCCCACGACTATCCCCCTGTCAAAAACTCAAAAAAACTGTGGAAAAGCGGTTTTTGGTGTGGAGGAAGTTATACACAGGCTTGTGGATAAGTCCTGTGGATAACTCGCAAAAAGTGCAATTTTTAAGGAAAAATCAGGTAAAATAAGGCCCTTTTGGGCTATTCACACCCTGTGGAAAGCAAATTGTCAATAAAAAGTTATCCACAGGCTTATACAAAGAATTTCCAACGAAGTGACAAGAAACGTGGAGAAAAAAGAATGGCAAAACAGAAAAAGCAACTTGAGAGCATTGAATTTCCCGATCAGAAGATCGTCAACATCGAGATGGACAAAGAGGTGAAGAAATCCTTCATCGAATATTCCATGTCGGTCATCACGGCGCGTGCGCTTCCCGACGTCAGAGACGGCATGAAGCCCGGCCAGCGACGTATTTTGTACGCGATGTGGGAGGATCATCTCACCGCCGACAAGCCCTTTCGTAAGTCGGCGACCACGGTAGGTAACGTGCTGGGTCGCTACCATCCGCACGGCGACGCCGCCGTTTACGGCACGATGGTGCGTATGGCACAGCCCTTTTCCTACCGCTACACGCTGGTAGAGGGACAGGGTAACTTTGGCTC
>SVRO01000046.1 GCA_015064795.1 Oscillospiraceae bacterium
GCACTGTAACCGTAACCTTTAAGGAAGCCGTTACGCCCGAGAAGCTTGTGGAGGGTGTAAATATGCCTGTGGATATTCAGAAGATTGACGATAAGACCTATAAGGTAAACGTTCCCGCAACGAGCTTCGTAATTTTTGCTTTTTAAAAAATAATTTTTGTGAGATACTCTAAACTATGAAATTTTTTCATGTTTATAACGACGCTTGCTTTAAGGGGCTGGAAAAGAACGGTCTGATCAATAAGGACACGGGCTTTAAGATCCAACAGTGTTGGTCGGTCCCCGAGCATCTGCTCTTTAACAAGTTTGCCGCCAAGGGTACGCGCCTTTACAACATGATCAAAGAAGAGAAGTATCCCTTCTACGTGGACAGACTTGCGGGTGGTGCTACGTGGTACTCTTACGCCTACGACAAGGCACTGATTCACGATTATCAGGAAACGCTTGGGAAGTGGTTTCTCGGCTTTCAGGTTCATGAAAGCGGCTCCAATCTTCGTGTGAGCGATTGGGGTTGGATTCGCGAGCTGGGTGACGGTCCTTATGATTTGAATACGCTTCACAAGCACCTGATGAGCGGTCGCCGTTATACCCCCGAAGGTATAATCTTGTACGACACAAATTTTGGCGATGCCTACCATTATCATAAAAAGACCTACGCGCAGACGTACGAGGAATTCCTTGTGGAGATGCGCGAGATGTACGAGCGTTGTATGTCCTATGTGGATAATTCTGTGGTTACGGCAGACAGCTACTATTTGGCAACCAAGATGCAGGACGAGGTCGGCGTGAAGAACTTTATGCCCGAGGTGGGCTGTCAGATTCCCTTCATGCGCGTTGCCATAGCGCTTGCACGCGGTATGGCAAAGGCTACGGGCAAGACATGGGGCACCTACTACGAGTGCTGGCGTACGACGCCGGGCCACGGTTCGACCATGCCTTGCTTTAACGATGATCCCATCAACGAATGGTACGTGAAGCAGGAGATGACGAACGACAACTTCTCGTCTTACGGCAAAAACGGCGGTAGCTCGCGCCTGCTTCAGAACCGCATCTATTACTTCTCGCTTATGGCGGGTGCGCAGTATTTGGCAGAGGAGTGGGGTCTTAATTGCAGTTATACCGACATGAAGACCTTCGAGCTTTCGGAGTACGGTCTCATTAAGAAGAATTTTATCAACAATGCGCTGAATATGCAGGGCATGGAGGCAAAGGTTCCGTTTGCCATTGTAATGCCGAAGTGCTATCCTTGCGTCGAGATCAGCCGTCAGATCCTCAATATGCCTGTGGGTGACAACCGCGGCTATTATCTCAATAGTCCCTTGAACGAGGTGGATACCAAATACTTCGGACATCTTGAAAGCATCATTAAGCTCTTCTTTGCCTATAACGCGAGAGTGGCAGGGGATAACGAGGATCACGTCATGACCAACTCACGCTTTGGCGATGTGGCAGATATCATTTATGAGGATGCGTCGGATGAGACGTTTGCCCGTTACAACTACCTGATCGACGCTACACCGGACGGCGATTTCGCCAAGGCAAAGGCAGGCAAGGGATATAAGATCGTTGAGAGTGGAGATCTTGATAAGCTGGAGGCACTTATGCCCACGCTCATTAAGGAAACCCTGCCTTGCTATGTAGACGCGTTGCATTGGCTGGTTTCCACCGATGAGAACGGCAAGCGTTACCTCTCGATCTTCAACAATTCGGGTAATGAGCGCGACATCAAGCAGGGTGACATCATTCACCATGAGGCCGATCGCACTGTAACCGTAACCTTTAAGGAAGCCGTTACGCCCGAGAAGCTTGTGGAGGGTGTAAATATGCCTGTGGATATTCAGAAGATTGACGATAAGACCTATAAGGTAAACGTTCCCGCAACGAGCTTTGTAATCTTGAATTTTTAATGTGAAGGAATAAAACCGAACAAAAAGCACTTGCATAGCAAGTGCTTTTTCTGATGTGAACAGGATTTTCGAAAACCCTACCTTTGTATGAACAAAAAACCGAGAACAAGGTTCTCGGTTTTTTTGATGGAGCAGCCCGGATGCTATCCGAACCACACCATCGTGGTATGAAGTTTGGCACATCGCTGCACGTCCCCGATAATTGGGGGCGGCAGCTTGCCGCTGGTGGGCCATCTAGGACTCGAACCTAGGACCGACCGGTTATGAGCCGGTAGCTCTAACCAACTGAGCTAATGGCCCGTTTTAAAAACGGCTTTATTATTATATAACGAATAGCGAAGAAAGTCAAGAGGTTTATCGAATTTTTATCCGTATAAAAATATCCGAGGCAGAATTTGCCGCGTGTTTTCGGCATACATATATATTGAATATCGAGAAAAAGGAGAGGAAATATGAAAATTTGGAAGCTTTTCGGTATACTGCTTTTGAGCGTTCTCGTTATCTTTTTTGGTGCGGAATTCTTTTTGGGGAAAGGGGAGAGCAGTACCTCGGATGCGGCACTTTACTATGAGGAGCGCGTACGTGCGCTTGAAAGTGAGCTTGCGACGCTCAAGAATGAGCAATATAGGGCCGTGGCGGCCTATCGGGAGGAGATTCGTGTCTTGGAGGCCGCCCTTGCCGAGAGTCGCGGCGTCTATCTCTACGCGGTGGCAAACGGCGAGATCACACTGACGGGGTACACGGGCAAAGAAAAAAACGTCACCCTGCCGCGTGAGATCGATGGGGTTCCCGTGACCTCGGTGGGCAAGGAGACGTTTAAAAATACGGCTGTGGAGTCGGTTGTTTTGCACGATGGGATAAGGAGTCTTGGGTGGTTTGCTTTTTCGGGCTGTTTGGGCCTCAAAAGCGTCATCATTCCGTCAAGCGTGGAAAAGATTGAATACGGATGCTTTGACGGTTGCCCCTCGCTTACGATTTCCTGCGCGAAGGGAAGCTTTGCCGAGAAATATGCCAAAAGCTACGGAATTCCTTACGCCGCAAACTGACTGTGATAGAGCGTGGCGTAGAAGCCACCGCGTTTGAGAAGCTCCTCATGGTTGCCTTGCTCGATGATATTGCCGTCCTTCATCACAAGAATGATATCGGCCTCCTTGATGGTGGAAAGGCGGTGCGCCACGATGAAGGAGGTGCGCCCCGTCATCATGCGTGCAAATGCGCTTTGGATCTTTTGCTCGGTGCGCGTGTCGATCGAGGAGGTCGCCTCGTCGAGTATCAGCATGGGGGGCAGACGAAGCATAACACGCGCGATGCAGAGAAGCTGCTTCTGTCCTTGCGACAAACGTCCGCCGTTTTCACCGATCACGGTGTCGTAGCCGTTTGGAAGACGGCGGATAAAGCTATCGGCGTGCGAGAGCTTGGCCGCGGCGACGATCTCCTCCTCGGAAAAGCCGTCGCGCCCAAGCGTGATATTGTCGCGCACAGTACCCGAGCGGAGCCAGGTCTCCTGCAATACCATACCGTAGTTTTCCCTAAGGCTCCTTCGCGTGACTTCGCGAATGTCTTTGCCTCCCACACAGATGGCGCCACCCGTTACGTCGTAAAAGCGCATCAGCAGGTTGATGACCGTGGTCTTTCCGCAACCCGTGGGGCCTACGATGGCTATCCGCTTGCCGTGCAGGGCAACCAGATTCAGATCCTCAATCAGCTTTTGCTCGGGGGCATACGAGAAGTACACGTGAGAAAGCTCCACCGCAGACTCGTCGTCGGTCACAAGAGTTTCTGCGTCCTCGTCCGAGGACTGCGAGGGCTCGTCGATCAGCTCGAAAATGCGCGAAGCACAGGCGAGCGCGTTTTGAAGCTCGGTAATAACGCCCGAGATCTCATTGAAGGGCTTGGTATACTGATTGGCATAGCTTAAAAAGCAGGTGAGCGCGCCGACCGAGAAGCTATCGCCGTTTCCGCCCACGAGGATAAGCGCACCGAAAAGTGCCACGCCGGTGTACACGAGGCTGTTGATAAAGCGGGTGCAGGGATTGGTCAGGGAGGAATAGAAGGTGGCTTTCAGCGAGCACTTGGTAAGTGTGTGGTTGGTCGAGTCAAAATCCTCGATGGCCTGCTTTTCGTGCAGAAAAGCCTTTACGACCTTTTGGTTACTTACCATTTCTTCCACAAATGCCGTTTGCTCGGCGCGCACGCGGGACTGCTCCATAAACATCGTGTGCGTATGCTTGGCAATGAAGGAGGCAACGAACAAGGAGAGCGGTGTGACGACCACAACGACGACGGTGATCCTTACGTTGATGGAAAGCATAAGGCCGAGCGTGCCGAGGATGGTCAGCACACCCGTGAAAAATTGCGTGAAGCCCATTAAGAGACCGTCGGCAAAATGCTCGACGTCCGAAATGATCTTGCTGACCGTTTCGCCCGTTCGGTGCGAATCGAGATAGGAAATGGGGAGCGTTTGTATCTTGTGGAACGCGTCGGTACGCACGCGACGTACGATCTCGTAGGTGATCTTATTATTACAGATGTTCATGAGCCACCAAGCAAGCGTTCCTATGGCAATCAGCACAAGCGCTTGCGTGAGAATGGGGGAAAGCCCCCTGAAGTCCACCTGCCCCTTGTCTACGATAAGATCAATGGCGTCACCGATCAAGATGGGGAGCAGAAGCGTGGCAGCTACCGTGAGCGCGGCCAACAGAAGCGTCAGAAGGAAAAGCCAGCGGTATGCCTCAAGATACGAAAGGATACGGCGTACCGTTCCCGTTTTACGAATGGTCTTTTTCATACGGCACCTCCCGTTTGCGACTCAAATTGTGAGTCGTGAATCTCCCGATAGGTCGGACAATCCTCCAAGAGCTCCTCGTGGGTGCCAAGGCCGACTGCCTCGCCGTCATTGAGGACGAGGATCTTATCGGCAAAGCGAATGGAGGAGGTGCGTTGGGAGACGATCACCGTGGTCGGATGGTAGGGAAGCAAGCGGATGGCACTGCGGAGCGCGGCATCGGTTGCGTAATCGAGTGCCGATGCACTGTCGTCAAGGATCAGGATTTCGGGGCGTTTGGCGAGCGCGCGCGCAATGGTGAGACGCTGACGCTGACCGCCCGAAAAATTGCGTCCGCCTTGCTCGACAGGCTCGTCAAGCCCCTGTGGCTTTTTGGATACGAAGTCGAAGGCTTGTGCGGCCTTCAAGGCCTCCTCAAGCGTTTCGTCGTCGGCGTTCGGCGCGCCAAAAAGAAGATTGGAGCGTACCGTTCCCTTAAAAAGCACCGCTTTTTGCGGTACCACGCCGATTCTTTGGCGAAGCTCGTCCTCGGGATAGCGGTCGATCGGCTTACCGTCAATAAAAATTTGACCGCTTGAGGCAGGGTAAAAGCGCGGGATCATGGATACGAGCGAGCTTTTGCCCGAACCCGTAGAGCCGATAATGCCGAGCACTTGTCCTTTTTCAATCGAAAAGCTGATATTGGTGAGAGAGTCTGCCCCTGCGCCCTTATACTTGAGGCAAACATTCTCAAAGCGAACGGCATCGTTGGTTTTTGCTTCTGTCGAAGGCGAAGAAGGCATTTCCTCGTCGTTGACCTGCTTCAGCACCTCGCCGATACGGTTACCCGAGGCCATGGCCTTGGTAATGGTGATGATCAGATTGGCAAGCTTTACGAGCTCGACCAAGATCTGCGTCATGTAGTTGTAGAGTGCGATAAGCTGACCTTGCGTCAGAACGCCGCTATCGACGCGCAAAGCGCCGCGGTGGATCAAAAGTACGATGGCCGCGTTTACCAGCACAAAGGTAAGCGGATTCATAAGTGCCGAGATGCCGCCCGCAAATTTTTGTGCGGCGGTAAAGGCCTCGTTTGCCGTGTGGAAGGACTCTTTTTCGGTCTCCTCCATGTTAAAGGCGCGTACTACACGCACACCGCTCAGGTTTTCGCGCGTGATGCCGAGCATACGGTCAAGCCGTTTTTGCACTTTTTTGTAAAGCGGTATACCCGCAAGCATAATGCCGAATACGACGATCGAAAGTGCGGGAATGAGAAGAACGAAGGGGATGGCGGCGCGCACGTCGATGGCGAAGGCCATGATCATGGCCCCAAACACGATGACGGGGGAGCGTAAAAATAGGCGCAAAACGAGATTGACACCCGTCTGGAGCTGACCGACGTCGCTCGTCATGTTGGTGATGAGCGAGGAGGTGCCGAGCGTATCAAGCTCGGTATAGGAAAGCGTTTGAATATGGCGGAAAAGTGCCGAACGGAGCTTTTCCGCAAAGCCTACCGCGGCACGCGCGGCAAAGAACTGCGCCGTGACCGCGCAAACAAGCCCCACAAGGCCCAAAAGTGCCATGAGAAGCGTGCATTTGACGATGTGTGCAGTGTTCCCGTTTCCGATGCCGACGTCCACGATCGACGCGACCACAAGGGGAACGGCAAGCTCGAAAAACACTTCAAGTAGCTTGAAAAGAGGGCTTAGTAGCATCTCTTTTTTATACGCTCGTAAATATATCCAGAGGTTTTTCATAAAAATCCTTTCTCAAAGCGGAAAGGACTGCTGCCAAGCAGTCCTTTCAATTATTAGGGTATCGTATATCTACTGTCACCCTATATTTGCGCCGCTGAAATACTGAATTTCTTCGTGAATGTCGGCACCGAGTGCCCTCAGCTTTCCAACAATGTCGTAATAGCCGCGCCGTATCACGTCAACGCCTGTGATCTCGGAGGTTCCCTTGGCGGCAAGTGCCGCAATCAGAACCGCCGCGCCACCGCGCAGGTCGACTGCTGTAAGGCGCGCACCGGACATCTGAGACGTCTCGGTATATACGGCGGTCTTTCCCTCTACCGTGATGTTGGCACCCATTTTGCGAAGCTCCTCGGTGTAACGGAAGCGGCTTTCCCAAATGCCCTCGGTGATCATACCCGTACCGTTTGCAAAGCAAAGTGCCGCGCCAAACTGCGGATGCATGTCGGTGGGGAAGCCGGGATAGGGAAGCGTTTTAATGTTGACGCTTTTCAGCTTTCCGTCTGAGGTGACGGTGATGGCATCGTCGTGCTCATCGATCTGTACTCCCATTTCCATAAGCTTAGTGGACACCGTTTCCATATGCTTTGGGATAAGGTTGGTGACGTGAACTCTTCCTCCTGTCATAGCGGCGGCCACCATAAAGGTTCCTGCCTCGATCATGTCGGGAATAATGGTATACGTACAACCGTGAAGCACCTTTACGCCACGGATCTTGATTACGCTGGTACCTGCGCCCGTGATATTGGCACCGCAGGTGTTAAAGAAGTTGGCAAGGTCAACGATATGAGGCTCGCGTGCCGCATTTTCAATGACCGTCATGCCCTCGGCAAGCACCGCGGCAAGCATAACGTTTACCGTGGCTCCGACCGACGTAACATCGAAATATACGCTATTGGCTCGCAGTCCGTTCTCCGCGATCGCCTTGACGTAGCCGTTTTCGGTCCAAACGGTAGCACCAAGTGCTTCAAAGCCCTTGATATGCTGGTCAATGGGGCGGACGCCGAAATCGCAACCGCCGGGATAATTTACGCTGGCTCTTCCAAACCGACCAAGCTCGGCACCAAGGAGGTATGTAGAGCCTCTCATTTGGCTTACGAGGTCGAAGGGAGCCGCTCCTTGCGTAAAGGATGCGGTATTGATCTCAACAGTCGTGGGATTGAGAAAGCGCACCGAAGCACCCATCTCCTTCAAAATAGAAAGCGAGAGGGTGACGTCGCTGACGGAGGGAAGGTTTTCGATCACACATTTGCTTTTGGTTAAGATCGTAGCAAACAGGATGGGAAGTGCCGCATTTTTCATGCCGCTGGTCTCCACGCTTCCGAAAAGCCGATTTCCGCCGTTTATAATAATTTTATCCATGCTTTGAGGGGTTTTTGGATTGCCTATCAATTCTCATTACTCCTTTGCAAGAGTTTAAATATAGAGATACGTATATATTATATCACATATTGTCAAAAAAGGAAAGGGGTTTTTTATATTTTTTGTATTTTTTTGATATTTTTTGTTACAAATTGCATATTTTTGTGAAAAACAAAACGAGGGAATACCTCTCTATTACAGTATATCGAAAAAATCCGTCATGTTGACAGACTTTTGTAGTAGGAGACCGTCAAATTGACGACGAGGCCGTAGCTTTTTTCACCCTCCTCGGTGCCGTTTGCCTTGAGAAAGCTATCGTTGATTGCACCGGACACCGCCGAGATATGCGAATCGCGATAGGGGGCAAAAAATTCCGAATAGGCGCGAAGCTCGCCCTTTACGCGTTCATCCAAACGTGCCGTCACCTCGTGATAGAGCGGTTTTCCCTCATCGGTATCCGCCTCGTAGAGCGCGGCGGCAATATACTCGTACATATTGAGAAGACCACAGTAGCGGATATAGTTGTCCTCCGACGCCATACAGACGAGAAATGCAATAAAATTTGCCTCGTTCTCACGGGCTATGCCGCGGCCATGTGCAAGCTCGTGCGCGGCCGTGAAGGGAAGCGTATAGTCAGGAAAATCCACGTTGATGTTGCACTCGCCCGTAAAGAAGGTATAAAAGCCCGTGAAATGTGCGTAGGACATGGCTCGGCTGAGAAGCACGGGCTTGACACGGCTTTTGTGTGACTGCAAAAATGCATGCTCCCGTGCCAAGCTTCGATAGGCCGCCGTCAGTTTTCCGTTCATCTCGGTCAGTGAATCGGGCATGGCGGAGGAACCGTTTTCCCGATAATGGATAAACATAAGGCAATCTTCCATCTCGTCGATCAACCTTCCGGCCGTGTCGGCAAGCTCCTCGGCTGATACGGGCTCGTTTTCAAGGGAAAGCCTCACATCAAGCGTCGGCGTGTGGTAGCCTATGCCGTAGACCCAAACGAAAAGTGTAAAGATCAGCGAAGCGGCCGACAAAAGTGAGACGACATAAGAAAGCACGCATCTCCAGCTTTTCGTTTTGTGTTTAACGGCGTAACGAATGACAAGAAAAAGAAAAACGGGAAGCGCGAGAAGAAGAAATTCGGCCAGCGAAAAGGGAATGAGATTGGTGAGAAAGGCCAGCACAACCCGCAGGACACCGCTTATGTGCTGATTGAAAAACTCGGCAAAGGAGGGGCTTGTCCGCGCGATCAAAAGCAGAGCGAGCGAAAGCGCGAAAAGCCCGAGAAGAACAAGGCTCCACAAGGGGATCTTTTCCTCGGGCAAACGGATGGGTTTTGGTATTTTCATCGTGGGGCGCAAAGGGCGCCCGTTTTGATCTTTGTTCATGCTTTACCTTCAAAACGAGAAATCGTCACACCCGAAAAGCTTTTGACAAAGCGTGGAAAGATCCTTCGGGAGCGGTACCGAAAACTGCAGTCTTTTTTGCGTGATTGGGTGGGGAAAGGAGAGACGGAAGGCGTGAAGCGCCTGACGGCCGATGTGCTCGTACGGATAACCGTACAGCGTATCCCCGACGAGCGGGTGACCGTATCCCGCAAATTGCAACCGAAGCTGATGCGTTCTTCCCGTGATGGGAGCGGCTACAACCAAAGAAAACATATCATTTGAGACAATTTTCTTATATTTTGTAAATGCCATCATGGCTCCCTCGTCATTTTCTTGGCAGATCTCACGGAGCATTTTACTATCGGGGGCGCGCCGCATAAAATCCATCAGCTCTCCCGTCTGTTCCGTAACGGTGCCGCAAAGAACGGCAACGTAGCTTTTGTGGATCTCCCCCTTTTTCATGGCTTCCGAGAGACGATACGCGGCCAGTTTATTTTTTGCAACCAAAACAAGACCGCTCGTGTCCTTATCCAGCCGATTGACCGGGCGGAAAACGAAAGGGCTTCCCACAACCTTGCACATATGCGCAAGGCCGTTGGCAAGCGTGTCTCTTTGATGGTCGTGAGAGGGATGCGTCGGCATTCCGGCGGGTTTATTGACTAAGAGGATATCCTCGTCTTGATAGACGATCGCAAAGGGAAGATCGGTCGGCTCAATACGGCTCTTATCAAAGGGCTCGTCCTCGTCTTTATAGTTGATGCAGAGAAGGTCGTTATACATCACCTTATTGCGAACGGTGGCGTGTACGCCGTTGAGCAAAATGCCGTCGGGCTTCTTCTTCAGAAAAGAGATGATTTTACTTGAAAGCTGCAAGTCACCGCGCAGGATCTGTCCCACGGTCTTTTCTTCTTGGTTTTTACTGATTAGGATTTCCATATTCGTCTCCGTTTATCAAAGCGTCTTTTTTATTTTAACACAGTTTCTTTATGAAATCAAGGGATTTACGGAGGCATTTTAATAAATTTGAAGCGTAAAAGCGTCATAAAAAGACAAGTGGGCGGATATATTGAAAGCAGAAAAGATATCGGAAGGGAGATAAGGGTATGAAAAACCGAAAAATTGTTTTTGTCGGCTTACTTTTTTGTTTGGCATTTCTTTTGATGGTGGGGGTGGGAGCCTTGGAGCGCTCGTCCTGTGTATCGGCGGGGCTTGATGTGCTTGCTGCCAATACCGAGATGGTAAAGGCAGGACTTGTGAACAATGATATCGTATTTGAAGCAGAGGATTTTGAGCGGAGCCTCAACGTTTCTTCTCTTTCCTATCTTACCGTAACTGCGCTTCCGTCGCGTGCGGACGGCGTACTGTATTTGGGAAACGGCGAGGTCAGTGTGGGACAGACGATCTCGCGTGAAAATCTCGGTTATTTGAACTTCGTTTTCACCTCCGAGGAAATAAAGGATAGCCGTTTTTGCTTTTCCTCCAATTTTGGCGAGTATGAGATTTCTTGCAAAATGTGTCTTTTGGAAACAAAAAATCACGCTCCGATTGTATCAAGCGAGACGGAAAGGTCGATTTCTGTTAGTACATACCGCGATATTGCCGTTTATGGAACACTAAAAGCAACCGATGCGGATGGGGATTCCTTTATATTTGAGATCGTGACGCAGCCCAAGCGCGGCACGCTTATTGTGGAGGAAAGCACGGGTGTATACCGCTATCTTCCCGAGCGTGGATATAGCGGCGAGGACAGCTTTCGCTACGTGGCCGTGGACGAGTACGGCAACTATTCGGCGGCGGCAGAGGTCGGTCTTACGGTGGATCCGCAGAGAGAGCGCTTGGTCTATGCCGATATGAAGGACAGTATCTCGCATGCGCCCGCCATTGCACTGACCGAGCGCGGTATCATGAGTGCCTCCGTGATCGGAAACAAAAGCTATTTTCATCCGAACAAGACCGTAAGCCGTTTGGACTTTTTGGTGGCGGCAATGAAGACCATCGGCCTTGAGGATGTGGTAGACTGTGCCGCTACGGTCTTTGACGACGACGCGGATATTCCCGACGGCCTTCGCGGTTATGTTGCCCTAGCGCAGCAAAAGAATTATATCTGCGGAAAGATCGACGGGGAAGGCCGACTGCTTTTTGCACCGAACGACGAGATCACGCGTGCCGAGGCGGCCGTTCTTCTGGCGCGTATGGCTGGGGTGAAGCCGAGCGAAACGGTCCCCGCATTTGCCGATGGCAATACCGTGCCCGCATGGGCAAAGGAGGCGGTATATACGCTTGCCGAGCTGGGTGTGCTTGACGTGCGCGGTGGCTATGTGGACGCTATGGGTGTTCTCAACCGCGAGCAGACGGCGTATATGCTATATATGTTGGAGCGCTTGGATGCGTGATCATTTTCGTTCGATATCCTTTTGCGCCAGATCAAAGAGAAAGGCGCCGATCACGGCAATGGTGATGTCCAGCAGGATATATTCGAGCATATGGCGGTATAGACGCACGGCGTAGAGGTGCGTCGGATAGTCGCCGTGAAAGAGCTGAAACGTAATTAGGAAAAGCTCGCCCAAAATCATAGCGAAGCAAATATGTAAAAGACGAAGCGATCCGTAAGACACGGAGGCCTCTTTCCACTTTCGTTTTTTCATGTTTTATGTAACCTTCTTTTTGGAATTTAAATTTCAAATTTTCATTTATCGGTCTGTTTATGTGGGGCGTTGCCCCACACCCCACCAGCCTTTTGAAAAAGGCTGGGCGAAAACTTTTCTCGCATGGGTACGCTTAAACTTTACGTCATTTTGGGACGGACAACCGCGAA
>SVRO01000047.1 GCA_015064795.1 Oscillospiraceae bacterium
TCCACGAGCTGTTTGCGAGGATCCTCCTCCACCTCCTCGTCGCGCGGCAGAAGCATTTTGCTCTTAATGAGCATCAACTCGCTTGCCATCACGATGAATTCGGCGGCAATATCCATGTCCATGCTTTGCGCTTCGCGGACAAACTGCATATACTGGTCGCAGATCAGGGAAATGGGGATATCCTCGATATTCACTTTGTTTTTGTGTATGAGGGTGAGCAAAAGATCCAACGGTCCCTCAAACTGATCGAGCCGATAGGTAAGAGCGTCCATAATATCCCCCTTTCTTGAAGCTTATGCAAAAAGAGAACCAAACAAATGATAGATCATCAAGTTCATGGTTTGTCCCGCCTCGGTTTTGATCGAAAGACCGACGCCGGAAAGCACAAGGTCAGCAAGTCCGTTTGTGGCTGTGCTTATAAGTCCCGAGAAAAAGGGAACGAACCACAGAAGAAGCAAAATGGCGATCATGATATATTGCTCGTATTTCATGATGCGGAAATAGAGCTTTTGCGGCAAGAAAACGTGCGCGATGCGCGAGCCGTCAAAGGGCGGGATGGGAATGAGATTGAAAACAGCGAGATTGATGTTGAGAAGAACGCCCATGTAGAGTATATAATTCAAAACGCAGATCATATTGAAGACCGTTACGGAGACGGTGAGCGCGCTTACCACAAAGATCTCCAGGCGCAGCAGTGCGGCGAAGACAAAGGCAAGCAAAATATTGGATACAGGGCCTGCGGCCGCCGTCAGCGCCATGCCGCGTCTTGGATTTTTAAAGTATCTTACGTTAATGGGAACCGGCTTTGCCCAACCGAAGTGGAAAAGCATCATACAAAGAAAGCCGAAAATATCAATGTGCTTGATGGGATTGAGCGTAAGTCTTCCCAAGCTTTTTGCCGTGGGATCCCCAAGCTTATTGGCAATATATCCGTGTGCAGTCTCATGAATCGAAAGTGCCAAAAGAATGATGGGAAGGATCAAAGCATAAGAAATTAGGGTACTGCGTGAAAAATCAAACATAGACGAAATAACCTCGCTATACTCGTTATAATTTAATATCGGTAGCGGCAGAGATCTCTCTCCAAACCTCAGGTTTTCCTACATTTTTGAGAGAGGAAAAGAAGACAATCGGTGTGCCCTCAGCAATAAGTGGATGCGACGCGAGAAGCTCCTCGCTCTTTTTTCGCTCGGTTGCGTTCAGTTTATCGCATTTTGTGGCAACCACGATATAGGGGATGCCGCTTTGGTTTAGGAAATCCAACATCATCTCGTCGTCCTTCGTGGGCCCGATGCGACTGTCCACCAGCTGCAGCACGAGCTTCAAAAGATCAATGTTGGGGTTAGCGGTAAAGTAGCCGTCGGTGAGCGCTGACCACACCTTTTTATCCTCCAGCGTCCGCTTGGCGAAGCCGTAGCCGGGAAGATCCACGAAGAAAAGCTTTTTATCGATGTCGTAAAAGTTGACCGTGATGGTCTTTCCGGGGGCCGAGCTGACGCGTGCCAGGCTTTTTCTGCCAAGGAGGGTATTGATCAGGGAGCTTTTTCCCACGTTGGAGCGTCCGGAAAAAGCGATCTGCGGAATGGCGTCGGTCGGGAATTGGCGAGGCAAGCCTGCGCTGATGCGGAGTGTTGTGTTTTGTAGGTTCAGAGGCATAACTTACCTTCCTTTCGTTGATAAATTGGCCGTGATGCTATTGGTGTGGATCTCGTTGCTGATCTGCGGGAGCTTTTCTGCCGTAAGCGTTTCGCGCGCCTTGGTTTCCGTGGTGGGCAGAAGTGCCTCGGAAAGCACGTCGGAAATTTTGCGGCAGGGAACAAAGACGAGGTTTTCGCGTGCCAGGGGATCGATCTCCGCAAGGTCACGCATATTGGCTTCGGGAATCAGAACCTTTTTGACACCCGCCGTATAAGCCGCCATGGTTTTTTCCTTGAGGCCGCCGATGGCAAGCACGTTGCCGCGAAGCGAGATCTCACCCGTCATGGCAATGTCGCGGCGCACAGGACGTCCCGTGAGTGCGCTGACAAGAGCCGTCGTCATGGTGACACCCGCCGAAGGACCGTCCTTGGGAACGGCCCCCTGCGGTGCGTGGATATGTATATCCTTTGTCTTATAGAAATCGGTAGGAATGCCGTACTCTGCGGCAAGCGAGCGTACAAGGCTTACGGCAATTTTTGCCGATTCCTGCATCACGTCGCCAAGCGAGCCGGTAGTCTCGATCTTACCCGTTCCGTCGAGAATTGCGACCTCGATCTTCAGCATATCGCCGCCAAGCTCGGTATAAGCCAAGCCGTTGACGGCGCCAACCTCGTTTTCGTCTGAGATGCGCTCGGGTAAAAGCTTACGAACTCCGAGGTATTTCTCCACGTCCTTCGATGTAACTGTGACGGATTTTTTCTCGGTCTCCACAAGTGCCTTGGCGGCCTTGCGGCAGAGCGAGGCGATCTCGCGTTCGAGATTTCGCACGCCCGCCTCACGCGTGTAAAAGTCCACGATCTCCACAAGCGCGTCGTCAGTGATCTTAAAGGATCTTTTAGTCAGGCCGTGACGCTTCATCTGCTTGGGAATCAGGTGATTTTTTGCAATCTCCAGCTTTTCGCGTTTGGTGTAGATCTTCAGCTCAATTACTTCCATACGGTCAAGCAACGGGCGTGGAATGCCCTCGTAGGAGTTGGCCGTGGCAATAAAGAGACAGTCCGAAAGATCGAAGGGGAATTCGATAAAATGATCGCGGAAGCTCTTGTTTTGCTCGGCATCCAGCACCTCAAGCAGTGCCGAAGAGGGATCACCGTGCGCGTCGCGTGTCAGCTTGTCGATCTCGTCCAGAAGAATGAGTGGATTGTTCACCCCCGCACGAGACATCGCGGTCATGATACGTCCGGGCATGGAGGCCACATAGGTTTTACGGTGGCCGCGGATATCCGCCTCGTCACGAACACCGCCGAGCGAGACGCGAACGTATTTGCGATTCATGGCGTGCGCGATCGACGAAGCAATCGAGGTCTTACCCACACCTGGAGGGCCTACGAGACAAAGAATCTGATTCTTGAGATCGGGGGCCAACTGTTTTACGGCAAGGAATTCGAGGATTCGTTCCTTGACCTTTTCCAAGCCGTCGTGATCGGCGTCGAGTATCTTTTTTGCCTTGGCAATGTCCACGCGGTCGTTCGTCTTTTTCTCCCAAGGAAGCTCAAGACAAATATCAATATGGTTGCGGATCACATTTGCCTCGGCTGAGCCGAAGGGCATCTTGGCGGCCTTTTCGTTTTCCTTTAAGAGCTTTTCCTTGACTTCGCTTGGCATTTTGGTTTTCACAATGCGACTCTTGTATTCCTTTTCTTCAGAGTCCGCATCGTCGCCAAGCTCCTCTTGAATGACCTTGATTTGCTCGCGCAGATAAAAATCCTTTTGGTTTTTGTTGAGTCTCTCGCGCACCTGGCGTTGAATATCCGACTCGCAACGAAGAATGACCGCTTCCTTTTCCAAAAGCATGAGAAGGGTCTCAAGGCGCGTGAAGGGGTCGAAGCACTCTAACACCATTTGCTTATCGTCGTGCTTGATAAGAACGTTGGAAGCGATGAAATCGGCAAGGAGCCCCACGTTGTATATGCCCTTTGCGGCAAGCAGAATGTCCTGCGAAACGGCGGGGAGGAAATGTACGACCTCCTCCAGCGCGGAAATGGCCTCGCGCATGAGAGCCTCACCCTTGACGCCGCCGTTGTCCTTGAGAACGACGGTCTTGCAAATTGCGTCGGCAACGTAATAGTCATCGGTCTGTCGGTACTGCAGAATCGATGCACGCGAATAGCCTTCAACGATCAGACGGAGTGTGCCATCTGGTGTTTTTAGGGATTGCTTGATCTTAGCGACTGTTCCGATTTTATAAAGATCCTCGGGGGCTGCCTCGGTATTTCCGATCTCCTTGGCCGCTACGAGCAGAACAAAGGAGTTGGTGTCGGCAGCGGCTTTGGCGGCGGCAAGCGAGTTTTCGTCAACCACCTCAAAGCTGATCTTGACCGAAGGGAAAGCCACCGTTCCCTCCAGCATGACAACAGGCAGGGATAAATTTTCGGCTTTTTCTATATATTCAGGCATCATTATATCCTTTCTGGATTTACTATATAATATTATTCTTCTTATTATATCATAGTTTTTCTTAAATTTCTACATTTTTTAAGAAATTTTACAAATAAAAAAGCACAACACGTATCATTTTAGCGGTCGAATATCATAAGATTGATATTTCGCTTGAAATGATGTACTGTTGTGCAGATAATGGGGGATTTATGTATTGGCCCATCACAAATCCCTCGACGGCTATTATATCACAGAACCTGAATTTTGTAAAGACATAAAAGTGACATTTTTCAGCCTAAATTTTCGTCAAAAGTCACAAGAGGTAGAAAAACGAAGCCAAAATCAAACGCTTTTTTGTTTATTTTTACATAACGGTAAAAAACATTTGACAATTTGGTTTACAAACGGTGTGCGGATATGTTATAATAATTGTATTAAAGGACGAGGAGGTGTGAAATGAGCAAGCAACAGGAAAACGGAAAATCGCAAAAGTTACCTGAAAATATTATGATGGGGTTTCAGTATGAAACGGTTTCTCCGCCAAAATCCGCCGGAGATGTTCCGCGCTATTTGAGGGAGCTTTTGGGCGGCTTTTTTGGACGTCTTTTCTACATATTCTCATTGGTATGGAAAACGGGCCCTTGGATCTTGCTTTTCATGGTATTTGTCTCGGTCTTTACGGGGCTTATGCCCGTGGTTAGCTCCTTGATCTCCAAGGAGATTCTCAACGAGCTTCAAGACATGGTGACGGCACGTGCGCTTGGTCAGATTTTGAACGATTTCCGCGGATCGCGGATCATGTTTCTCTTGATCTTCCTCTTTGTATATCAGATTTTAAACCGCGCGGTAGGGCGCCTTCAAACCTCCGTGACGCGCATTTCGGGCGAGCTTGTGGTTCGCCACGTCAAGCTTCAGATCATGGAAAAGGCGTGCGAGATCGACTTGGCCGCCTTTGATATGCCGACCTTTTACGAAAAGCTGGAAAACGCCAACCGCGAGGCAGGCAACCGCCCCATTACGATCATAAGCTCGGCCTTTTCTGCTGTGAGTACGGTGATAAGCCTCGTCAGCTATGCCTTGATTCTTTCGGGCGAGCTTCCCGTGGCGGCACTCTGCATTTTGGCCGTTTCCATTCCTTCGGCGGCTGTCAATTTTATCTATCGAAGAAAGACCTTCAACTATATGCGCGCGCGCTCCAAGGAGCGTCGGCAGATGACCTATTATTCCAACGTGCTTGTAAACAAGGATGCTGCACAGGAAATTCGCATTTTTGACCTTGGCGACACCTTCATGGTCAAATACAAGACGGTGTTTCAGCATTACTATAAGGGACTTTGCTCGCTTATCCTTCACGAGAGCATATGGGCGGTTTCAATCTCGATCCTGTCTGCCGTCGTGAACTGTTTGTTTTATCTATTGATTGCCTACCGCGTCTTTGAAGGGCAGTATATGATCGGTGACTATTCGCTTTATACGGGTGCCATTGTTTCGATCGCAAGCAACGTGGCCACGCTGATCACCTCGTCCAGCACGATCTACGAGGGAACGCTTTTCATCGACAATCTGATCTCGTTTATGAAGAGCAAGCCGAGTATCAAATCGGCGTTACCAAAGCCTGCGCCCGTAAAGCGCGGTGCGCATACGATCGAATTTGAAAACGTAAGCTTTGCTTATCCCGGAACCGAGAAGAAGGTCATTCGTGATGTCAGCTTCAAGATCGAGGCGGGTGAGACGGTGGTTCTCGTTGGTCTCAACGGCGCGGGAAAGACCACGCTTATTAAGCTCCTTACCCGTCTGTACGATCCCACCGAGGGTCGCATCCTGCTGGATGGCGTAGATCTTAGGGACTACGAACCTCGTGCGCTTTATGAGATCTTCGGTATCATTTTCCAAAACTTTACGAAATACGCCTGCACCGTCTCCGAGAACGTGATGTTCGGTGATATTTCAAAGCCACGTGACGATCAAAGGATCGTGGAGTCGGCTGCGGCGGCAAATGCTGACGGCTTTATTGCGGATTTACCAAACGGCTATGAGACCGCGCTCATGCGTTTCTTTGAAAAGGACGGTATCGAGCTTTCGGGCGGTCAGTGGCAGAAGCTTTCGGTGGCGCGTGCTTTCTATAGTGATTCCGACATTTTGATCTTGGATGAGCCCACGGCCTCGCTTGACGCGCTGGCTGAGCAGGAAATCTACAGTCAGTTTGATACACTTCGCCGTGACAAGACCACCATTTTCGTTTCGCACCGTCTCTCCAGCGCGACAACGGCGGATAAGATTATCGTGCTCGAATACGGGGAGCTTTTGGAGGAGGGAACGCACGCCGAGCTTATGGCAAAGGGCGGTCGTTATCACGAGCTTTTCACCACGCAGGCCAAGCACTACGTGGAAAGCATAAACGACAATACCGCAGAGTGATTTTACCGCGCGGAAAGGAATTTTCCTTTCCGCGCATATTTTTTCTTTTTGCTCACAAAATAAAGGCAGAGGAAATATTCTGTTAGTAGTGATTAAAGAGACAGAATACGCGTCAACAATAGAAAAGCCAAGAGCTTTGGGGAGGTTAAGAAAAATGAGTGTCAAACGCGGAGATATTTATTATGCGGATCTGAGTCCCGTCGTCGGCTCGGAGCAGGGGGGACTCAGGCCGGTTTTGATCATACAGAACGACATAGGAAACCGTTACAGTCCTACGGTGATCGCGGCGGCCATTACATCCAGAATGAGCAAGACGCACTTGCCGACGCACATAGACATTTATGCCGAGCGTGCTGGGCTTGCAAAGGATTCCGTCGTTCTTCTTGAGCAGATACGGACGCTTGATAAGCGCCGTCTGCGTGAGAAGATGGGGCATCTTGACGATGAAATGATGGGCGTTGTGAATTCCGCCATTGCCGTCAGCTTCGGGCTGGACAGCGGCGATTCGGGCGGACATAATAACACGGTTGGCTAAGAGATACAATTCGGGAAATCTTCATAAAATAGACTTGAAAAGTTTATAGAAATATATTATAATTTTTTTAAAGTGCTTTTGAAGATTTCCCGAAAAAGCCATGAGGAGAAGATTATGTACTTTAAACAGAATTACGTTACAAGGTGGCATGATACCGATGCCAACCTCTTTTTGCGTCCGAGTGCAATTTTGATGTATCTTGAGGAAACGTCGGGCATACATATGCGAAGCGTGGGCCGCGGTCTTGACGAGGTGAGAGAGCGTGAGGGGCTTGCTTTTATCCTTTCCAAGATCGGCATGAATTTCTATGCGCCGATCTCGCCCTTCCGCGATATCCGTGTCGAGACCTGGATCAATGACAGTAAGGGGTATTCCTCCCTGCGTCATTTCCGAATGTACGAAGGGGACAAGCTTGTCGTGGAGGCGTCGACCGTGTGGGCGCTGATCGATCTGAATAAAAAAATGCCCGTAAAGGTCGGCACCTTTGACTACGGGTTTGATTATGAGGCAGAAACGATGGAGCACGTTTCTACGCGCTTCCATATCCCGAAGGATTTCGAAATGGAGGCCGTGGGCGAGCGGAGAATTGCCTATAGCGACATTGATTACAATATGCATATGAACAATACGCATTACCCCGATATGCTTTGCGATTTCCTGCCCGATATGCAGAGCCATCGTGTGAGCAGCATGACGCTCTCCTTCCTCCGTGAAGCGCCTTACGGAAAAACGCTTCGTGTGCTTCGCGGACAAACCGACAGCGGAAGTTGGTTTATGAAGACAAAAAACGATATGGACGAGACCTGCCTTGAGGCAGAGGTCAAGCTCGTTCTGCTTGAGAAATAAAAAACACTCGCACCGATGGTGCGAGTGTTTTTTATTTGTGTGAGATGGATCAATATCCGACCTTTTCCCAGCACTCGAACGGAGCTGCAAGCTCTTCGCTGATGTAAACCTGGGTCTTCTTGGTCTGGAGCATGGTGCTGGGCAGATAAGGCGTGATTGGACCGTGCGTGCAAAGACGCGAGGTCATTCTCTGCCAAGAGGAGAAGGTACCGCAGGTTGCAAGTGCATGAACCTCGATACGCTCCTTTGCGCGCATAACGTCAAGCGGGCCAATGGTAGCGGCCTTGGGAGGAACGTTAGCGATGTCACCCGACTGACCGAACGTACCGTTGAGGGAGTTCTGCATAATGGTCATGGGGTGAAGGGTTACGATCTGTGCGGGCTGGTTGAGCCACTCCTCGATGTCACCGCTGCCGATGAACTCAGGGATGGGATCAACGAATGCCATGTGGCCTGCCCAACCGGGAGAGGTGGAAGCGATGTCCGCACCCGTGCCCTCGGTGATATCGTCAATGATCTTGGAGTAATCCTTGATGTTGGCGTTGGTGGGGAAGTGAACGTTCTCCATGGGCATACGAAGCTTCTCGTCGATCTGATAGTAGAGATACTTGATCATCGAGTGAGCAAAGCCTGCCTCGTAGGTGATGGGAGCGATGTTGCCTGCGTGGTCAGCCCACTCGTCCTCGGCAACAAGGTGTACCTTGGAGCAGTCAACCTTGAAGTAGTTGATAAGCTGTGCCAAGGGAATGTAGGTGTCGGGCTCGGGGTTACCAAGGATCATGGTGAAGCTCTTTCCTGCCTCACTTGCGGCCTTCAGACGCGTGAAAAGGGTGGAGATGAGAACGGGGTGGGGGTTCATCATAACCTTAACCTCGAACTCGGGATGCCACCAAGCCTCGCGCTGCTCAAGCTCCTTACCGCTCATCTTACGAACGCGCTCGCAAACCTCGCGGTCCTTGAAGGGAACAAAATCAGCCGGTTCAAAGCTGAACTTTGTTGCGGGATCGACCATAAAATCTTTCATTGTTTTACTCCTTTTTTATATTTTTATTTTTCTTTATGATAGAAAACGGCGTTGCCGATTTTCACTTTTTCCATTCGCCCTCAAGCATGACGCGCGAAACCTGCATCTTATGATCCACAATCACAAGGTCGGCGCGGTTGCCAATGGCGATCTCACCGCGGTCATAGAAGCCAACGGCGCGAGAGGGGTTGTAGGACGCAAACTTAAAGACGTCAACGAGCGAAGCACCCGTGTGCTTGATCATGTTACGGCAAGAGATATCAAGCGTCATCTTGGAGCCTGCGATCTCTCCTGCATGGTCGAAATTGATGTCATCCACATCGTTGTAGCCCTCGGGAATCGGGCCGTCGCATGCGTAAGCATCCGAAATAAGAATGATTCGATCGTCACCTTTTATACGGCGCACGAGACGGAGCATATAGGGGTCCACGTGAATGCCGCGGCTGTCGCAGATCAGCTCGGCGTAGATCTCGCGGTTGTAATTGACCGCCTCGTCCACGCAGACACCGCGACACTCGGGATACATCGGGCGGTCGCCCGTTGCGTTGGTGTGGTGGGTGCCGATGCGAAGACCGTGGGGCATCAGCGCCTCGATCTGCTGAGGAGCCGCCTCACTGTGTGCTACCGAAAAAGCAACGCCGGGGGTCTTTTCCTTGGCATCAAGAACGAATTGCAGAATATTTTCTCTCTCGGGGGCAAGCGCCCATACCTTGACGAGATCGTAAGCCGCCTCGATGATGGGCATATGACGTGCGCGATCAACAGGCCCCTTCCAAGGATTCGACTCACGGTCACAACCAAACTTGGGATTGAGATACGGGCCTTCCATATAAAGACCGCCGATGTTGGCACATTCGGGCTTTTTCATGGCCTCGCGAAGCGTGGCAATGGCCTTCACGTACCCTTCAGTATCCATGCTGAAATAAAGGGCGGGAAGAAGCGTCGTGGTGCCGTGGCTCAAGTGGTGCAGAGAGGCAACCTCGGGCTCATCCTGGAAAAAGACCTTTCCGTCCGAATGTGTGTGAATATCCACAAAGCCGGGGCCAACGTAAAGCCCCTCGGCATCCACAACCTCACATCCCTCGGGGATGGCGAGCTTTCGCATTTCGCCGAACTCCTGGATCTTTCCGTTTTCCACAAGAATCAGGGCATCGGGAATGAAGTGATCACGCATCACGAGCGTGGCGTTTTTTATAGCAATCATTACGAAATTCTCCTTTCTGTCGAAAAGAAGGGATAGAATATATCTAAACCTTTCCAATATCTTTAATATTTTACCATTTTGAAACGCTTTTGTCAAGGGCTTTTGGGGAAAACAAGAGCGCTCTTGTGCTTTTGTGATAAAAGCATTGTAAAATATCGGCGAACGTGATATAATACAGAAAATGAACAAAAAGGAAACAAAAAATGAAGAAACTAAAGATTGTGATCGCGCCTGATTCCTTCAAGGGAAGCCTTGGCGCGAAGGAAGTGGCCGATGCCATCGAAAAGGGACTTCTTAAGGCGGCCAACGGAAAGGTCGAGCTTGAGACTGTCAAAAATCCGATTGCCGACGGCGGCGAGGGAACGCTTGCCACCATGGTGGAAGAAAAGGATATTTCCTTCGTTGAGGTTACGGGGCCACAAGGCGCACCTGTCACGGCGGCACTTGGCTTTACGGAGGATGTGGCAGTAATCGAAATGGCACAGGCGGCAGGGCTTACCTTAGTGGAGCCTTTGCTTCGCGTAGCCAAAACGGCCACCACCTTTGGCGTGGGCGAGATGATAAAATACGCGCTGGATAAGGGCTTACGCCGCTTTCTTGTTACGGTGGGCGGCAGTGCGACTAACGATGGCGGTGCAGGCATGCTTGCGGCACTTGGCGGTGTGTTTTGCAATAAGAGTGGCAAGTCCTTCGTACCCATGGGGGCAACGCTTTGTGAGATCGAAACAATCGAGCTTTCGGGGCTTGACAGTCGTTTGAAGGGTTGTGATTTTACGATTGCCACCGACGTAAAAAACACGCTGTACGGTGATAAGGGCGCCACCTACGTATATGGCGCGCAAAAGGGCGCCAATGAAAAGGATCTTGCCGATATGGAGGCAGGCATGAAGCATTATGCTTCTCTTGTGGAGACACTTGGCGGCAAGAAGGTTTCGGACATCGAAGGATGCGGCGCGGGTGGCGGCGTTGCCACACCGCTTTTGGCCTTCTGCCGCGCACAGATCGTTTCGGGTATCGAGGCCGTTCTCGATATTACAAATTTTTACGAGCATATGAAAGGCGCCGATTTCGTTTTGACGGGCGAGGGCAAGATCGACGTGCAAAGCCTTTACGGCAAGGCCATCAGCGGTGTTGCCAAGGGCGCGGCAAGGGAAAAGATTCCCGTTGTTTGCTTCGTTGGCTGTATCGGAAGCGATAAGGACGAGCTGAAAGCGCTCGGTGTTTCCGACGTTTTTGCCACAGCCGATATCGCGCCAAGCGCGGAATATTCCATGGCGCATGCCGATATTCTGCTTGAAGAATTGGCAAAAAATTGGCTTTCTTCCTTTTTGTCATAAACGTGAAAACCCCGTGGAATGGGCGTTGGGTCCCTAAGGACACAACGCCAACTCTATTCGCCTCCCGGCGAGTTATATTGCTTCGCAGTGATATTCGTCTTGCGACGAGTGGTATTTGCTACGCAAGTTTAT
>SVRO01000048.1 GCA_015064795.1 Oscillospiraceae bacterium
GCTGTCCGAGCCGATGAGCGTCTTGCCGGGGATGCCGAAGCGCTCCAGATGCACCTGATGGCAGATGCCGTTGCCGGGGCGCGAGAAGCGGATGCCGTACTTCTTGGCTACCGACTGAATGTAGCGGTGGTCGTCGGCGTTCTCAAAGCCCGATTGGAGTGTGTTGTGGTCGATGTAGGCCACCGAGAGCTCGGTGCGCACGCGGGGCAGGCCGATGGCCTCGAATTCGAGGTAGGCCATGGTGCCGGTGGCGTCCTGCGTCAAGGTCTGGTCGATGCGAAGGGCAATTTCCTTGCCCGCCACCATCTCACCCTCAAGAAGATGCGCTTTTATGATTTTTTGTGCGATAGTAAGTCCCATTTTATGCGTTTCCTTTCGTTTTTTCGATGTTTTTCTTTGCGTTGCGGATATGCTCGGCGGTAAGAGCTTCGGCGCGTGCGGCGTCGTGCGCCGCAAGCGCGTCAAGAATGGCGCGATGCTCACCCACGGCCGCCTTGGCGCGCGTGGGATCCTCGACCGACACGCGTCGCACAAGCTTTACCTTGCGGTGAAGCTCCAAAAGAAGCGTTTCCATCGTGCGACTTCCGCAATAGGAGAAGATCTGGCGGTGGAATTCGCTGTCGAGGTTTCGCAGACTGTCGGCCGCGCCGCGCGCGGCATAAAATTCCTGTAGCTCGACGGTTTCCGAGAGTTTTTTCAGCTCCTCGTCCGAAATGCGAGAGGCACAGCGTGCGGCGGCAAGCCCCTCGATGCGAATACGCACCTCGTAAATGTCGTCGATGTCGGCCTCGGTGATGCCGATGACAAGGGCGCCCTTGCCGCTTTCCTCGACGAGTCCCTCTTGTCTGAGGCGCATCAAGGCCTCGCGCACAGGCGTGCGGCTGACGCCGAACTGCTCACAGGTCTTAAGCTCGGTGATGAACGCCCCCTTTGGCAGCGTGCCGCTGAGGATCTGATTTTCGAGCGCCGAGAAGACGTTGTCAGCAATGGATTGCGTTTTCTTTTCGTCCATAACGCGACCTCACGCGCCGAAGGCTTCGGAGAGCGAGGCAATCTTTTCTTCCAGCTCGCTGTCCGAAAGCGCGGTCTGACGGCCGTTCTCGTATTCCTCGTCGATCCAGCTCTTGAGGGCAAGCACCAAAGGATCGCGCTTGTCGATCAGCTTATCGTCCGAGAGGCCGTAGTGCTCATTGATCCAATACGCGATGCCCGCAAGGCCCGAGGTCTTGGTGACCATGACGCCTGCCGGGCGGCCAAGGATCTTTTTGGTGTCGAAAATGTTGTAGATCTCCTCGTCCTTGAGGAGTCCGTCGGCGTGAATGCCTGCACGGGTGACATTGAAGTTCTTGCCAACGAAGGGGGTCATGGGCGGGATCTCGTAGCCCACGCTCTCCTTGAAGAAGTTGGCGATGTCGGTGATGGCCGTGGGATCCATGCCGTCGAGCGTTCCCTTTAAGGATGCGTACTCAAAGACCATGGCCTCAAGGGGAATGTTGCCCGTTCGCTCACCGATTCCGAGGAGCGAGCAGTTGACGGCGCAGGCACCGTAGAGCCACGCAGTCGATGCGTTGGCGACCGCCTTATAGAAGTCGTTGTGTCCGTGCCACTCGAGCATCTCGGAGGGGACGTCGGAGTAGTGCTGCAGACCGTAGATGATACCCGAAACGCTTCGCGGCAGGGCGACCTCGGTGTAGGGAACGCCGTAGCCCATGGTGTCACAGGCGCGGATCTTTACGGGAATGCCCGCGTCCTCGGCCATCTTTTGCAGCTCGTTGACGAAGGGTACCACGAAGCCGTAGAAGTCGGCGCGCGTGATGTCCTCTAAGTGACAGCGCGGCATAACGCCCGCCTCAAAGGCCTCGGCCACGGTGGCGAGGTAGGTGTTCATGGCCTCGCGGCGCGTCATTTTCAGCTTTTTGAAGATGTGGTAGTCCGAGGCCGAGACCAGAATACCCGTCTCCTTGATGCCAAGGTCGCGGACCAGCTTGAAGTCTTCCTTGGTGGCGCGGATCCACGTGGTGATCTCGGGGAAGCGGAGGCCGAGATCACGGCAACGCTCGACGGCCTCGCGGTCCTTTTTACTGTAGATGAAGAATTCGGTCTGGCGAATGATGCCCTTGGGGCCGCCCAGACGCGACATCAGCTTATAAAGCTCGACGATCTGCTCGACCGAGTAGGGCTCGACCGACTGCTGTCCGTCGCGCATGGTGGTGTCGGTGATCCAGATCTCCTCGGGCATGCTCATGGGCACGCGGCGGTGGTTGAAGGGGACCTTCGGCACCTGATCGTAAGGATATACGTCACGGTAGAGGTTGGGATCTGCGACGTCCTGCACCTGATACCGATAGGATTTCTGTTCCAGCAGATTGGATTTTTTGGATAATTCAAGCATGATGTTTTTTCCTTTCTTAGGGTGACAGTAGATATACGAACCCGTTTATAAAAGGCATATTTTGCGCCATTCATCGTCAAAAGACCTCGGAATACTTAGAGTGACGGGGCTACTTATGTCGCTACTGTCACCCCACGGGGCTGTATAATTGTATACAAGTATACACAAACCTCTCCTTTTTTGCAAGAGAAAGAGCCTTCTTTTAACAATTTGTTTACAATGAGTTTTGAGTTTATATAAAAATTGTCGGATATAGCCAATGAACTTTGTGCAAAATGATAGTTGATATTCCAAAAATTTGGGTGTACAATATATATGTAGAAATTGTCTCAAATTTTTCATTTCTGGGAGGAAGAAAATGCTGGTTTTTGTATCCGTATTGGTTTTACAGCTTTTGATCGTGGCTCTGGGTGTTCTTCAGGGCTATAAGCGCGGCGCAGGCCGCAGCACCGTACGTCTTGTCGAGCTTTTGGTGATCGGGGCGGCTTCGCTTTTGCTGGGCCGACTGATCGCAAGCAAGCTTGCCGTGAAGGTATGGGCGCTCGTTCTACCCATGATCGACGGTGAATGGAGCTCGCTTCTTGCAAGCCTTGAGTCGCTTGTGGTCGGATTTGTGGGCGCACTGGCCATTCCGCTGATTTTCGCCATTCTTTTCTCGGTTCTCGGATTGCTTTCCAAGATCCTCATGAAGAAGCGTGGCGTGGCGATCGTTAAGGCGATCACCAAAAAGGAAGAGGATCCGTCGGACAAAAAGAGCCACCTCATCGGCATGGGTATCGGTGCCGTAAGTGCCGTATTGGTTGCTCTTGCCCTTTTCTCTCCCATTTATACCGCGCTCTCCTTGGTGGGCGGACTTTCGGACGAGTCGATCGCGATGATCGGCAGCCTTACCGGCTCCGCCGAGGCCACGGAAACGCCAACACCCGAGGGTGCGCTTGCTCTGCGTCCCACACTTCTTGAGAAGAAGACGGTAAGCGTGGAGGGAATTCTGGTGGAGCTGCGTGACGCTGCAGGCGTCGTGGCGTCTCCGCTCTCCTTGAAGCTTGCCACGGCAACCACGCCTGAGGGCGCGCGTTACGACGCTGTGGAGGAGGCCGTTGCCCTGACCAATGCAATCGGAGCGGCTATGGCGGCGCAGAAGCCTGCCGAGCCCGACGCCGAGGGCAATCCCGCGCCCGAGGCCAAGCCCATTGATACCATCGCACAGGCGGCTACGGCGGCCATTCCGCACATTGCAGGTCAGCCCTTTGCCAAGGAGCTGGTAGCGACGGCGGTAAGTGCTGTGGGTACACATTTGCAGAACGGCGGCGAGATCGCAGGCCTTTCTTCGCACTCGGGTGACGTGATGATGGACGTTATGGTGGACGCGATGTCCGAGGTTTTTGTAAATACCACCACCGAAAATCTGTCCGAGACCACCAACACCCTTTTTGGTATTGACCTCAACGCGATCGAGGAGGAAAAGAAGACCGAAAAGGAGCGTGAAAAGGAAGCGAAGAAGGCGGAAAAGGAAGCGGCAAAGGAGTCCAAGAAGGCCGAGAAGGAGGCCGCAAAGGAATCTAAGAAGGCCGAAAAGACCTCTGCTCCCGAGACCACGCAGGCGCCCGAGACCTCCAAGAAGCCGGAAACCACAAAGGTTCCCGCCGATACCAACGGTCCCGCAGAGCCCGACGAGACCGAGACGGTGGTGACACCCGAGTCTACCGTGGATCCCGAGACCTCCAAGACCCCCGAGACCACGAAGGAGCCCGAGGCACCGAAGGAGCCTGAGGTTCCCACGACGCAGGGCGCGCTTGCCATTCTTTCGAACGTAGATTTCAACAATGCTACTGCGATCTTTAACGACGAGGCACAGTGTGCAAGCCTGGCGGCAGCCGTTTACGTGTTGGATGCCAACCCCTCCTTTGCTCCCGTCGTAAGCGCCTTTGGTACGCTTGGCGGCCAGCTGATGCAGGAGAACAGCGCAGCCATTCTCCCCAATATGACCGAGGAGGACCTTCATCGCTTCCACGAGCGTCTCATGGAGAGCGTGGGTGCGGAGGGCAAGTACCATCCTACGCGTGCCATGGCGGATAAGATGGTTTCGGTCAAGGCCGACATCCTTGAGATCGCTACCTCCTACAACTACCCCGTCACCGACAAGCAGGCCGAGCTTGGTGCCATCTGTCTTATTGCACGCTTCTGCACGGCAGAGAATATGGCAAATCCGTCTCTCATCACCTTTGAGGACTTTACCGCCTATCTCGGTGTAAAATAAAAAATATTCTAAAGCAAATAGAAGGAGCCACGGCATAATTGCCGTGGCTCTTTTGGTTGTTGGGGTGCGATGACTTCTTGCGGCGCGTTTCGGTTAAAGCCCGCGTTGACGCAGGTCCTCTACAAGCTCGGTGTAGAAGGCTCGCACGTCGAAATCGCGGATATTCTCGCGGTTGAGGTCGATCATATCCCCGTGCGAGATGCCGCGATTGCCGTCGGTGCGCAGGAGCGTGTATTTTTCACCCCACGCGAACGAGCCCTCACCCACCAAGCCGTCGTTCTCGCCGTCAAAGCCTTTGACGTAGCGGTAGGAGAGGTTGAGCGGAAACTGTCCCTTTTGTGGGCGCGTCAAGACCGAGCCGACGCTTTGCGTATAAATTCCTGCGGGAAAGGTGAGCGCTTCGTTCCGCTTTTGGCAGGCATCGGCGGTCAGATCGCTCACGGCCGCCAAGAAATCGGGCGATTCGTCGCCCAAGGCGGAAAGCGTTACGTTATAGATCTTCGCCACCTTGTCCTTGACCTTTTGCGGAATGGCAAACAAAAGCTTTTCGGCAAACAGACAGCCCCTATGCGGTGTATTGATCGTCGTTAAGGAGGCCACGTAGGGTGCTATGCCGAATTCGGAGAGGGCATAGCGGCAATCCAAGCCCCCCTTGGAGTGTGCGATGATATTGACCTTTTCGCACCCCGAGCGCTCCACGATCAGCTTGATTCTTGCTGCCAGCTCTCTTGCGCTTTCCTTGACGGTCAGCGCGGATGGATGGTTGCCGTAGTAGATGGTTGCACCGTGTAACATAAGGGTGCGGGGCAAGCGTCCCCAATAGTTAAAGAGCTTGCTATCGCGGAAAAAGATGCCGTGAACAAGCAGAAGCGGATATTTGGTCTTGCAAATTTCGGCAAGCGCGGGGTCGGAGGTGATGCGTTCTCTTTGCAGCTCGAAGTCGATCTCCTCGGCCGTGATGCGAAGGATCTTGGTCAGCACGATCAGATTTAAAACGGGGATCATGCCGCAAAGCGCACCGATCACGCGCCACTTAAGTCCCATCTGCGTCGAGGTGAGATAAACACATAGAATGCCGTTCCAAAAAAGCAGGGCGGAGGCCACGACGCAATAGAGCGCGCTGAACAAAAGGTCAAGATAAGCGTTAGGAAGCATCCGAAAGGCAAGATAAACGTGCCAAAGGAGCGAGGGGATCAGCGTGCATACAAACAAGAAAAGCACGGCCGTTCCGTGATGGCAGAGCTTCAGACGCAGACTTTTCGTGCCGCGTAAGGAGCTTCCCGGCAGAAGATTGCAGAGTACGAAAAGGGGAAGAACGAGAAAGAGAAAATAGGGGGAGGACTTTACGAGAAGATAACTGTTCAGCAAAAATGCAAGGCACAAAAAATACGTGAGATTGGGTAGTGTCAGATAGCGTTTCATTTCGTCACCTTACGCGTCCAATTCCAAGTTGTAGATGCCGAAGCCCTTCTCGTTTTTCACGAGCTCGACGGTGAATTTCACCGTTTCGTCGCCCACGCGGGTACGTACCGTCAGCGCGTAGGTCGAGCCGTCTACGGTGCTGTCGTAATAGGCCGAGGAGAAGCCCGTGTATTGTTCGATCTCAATGCCTTGTGCGAAATCCAAGCCCTCGTCCTCTTCCACCGAAAGAAAAAAGGGCTCAAGAGCGGCGGGGCGCTCGGGGTGAAGGAGAGACTCGGCGGCCGCGTAGTCCTCGGCGGCGATAGCGGCCAGAAAATCCGCCACGGTGGCTTTGGCGTCCTCACCCTTGATGCCACCGCTACACGCGACGGCGGTGAGTAGAAGGAGTGAGCAGAGCACGAGAAGCAGGATGGCTTTTAAAATTTGTTTCATGGGTTCTTTTTTCCTTTCTTGGTTTGTCTCAACTCTATCACAAAACTATATTTTTTCAAGAAAAACTCATGCTTTCAAGAAAGAGCTCGGTGAAATGGGGGCTTGCGGAAAGGTCTATCGCTTCGATCGCGTGGACGTGGGGTGGGAGGTTATGGTCCTCGCACGCGAATTTGACGGTTCCCAACAGAGCGGCGTTTGCGAGCGGCACCGCCTTTTCGGCAAGCGCGGCGGGCAGAAGGCCGCTTTGGGCGGCACTTTCGGGGCGAATCTTCGCAGAAAAGCCGCCCGCGATATAGAGGTGCGCAATGTCGTCAAAGGAGACCTTTTCGGTTTTCATCAGCGTGAGAATGGCCGCGTGGATGGCGGCTTTGGCAAGCTGGTATTGGCGCACGTCGGCGTCGGTGAGGAAGACGTCCTCGGTGATCGGATAGCGTCCCCTTTCCATGTAGCCGCTCCCGTCGATGATGCCGCTTGCAAGCAGGGCGGCGATCATGTCGACAAGCCCCGTGCCGCAGATGCCGCGCGGTGTCCGGCCGCCCACGGTCTTATAGACGGGAGAGCCGTCCTCTCCGAGCGAGAAGGCGTAAATGGCACCCTCCGTGGCGCTCATGCCGCATGAAATGTTTGCCCCCTCAAAGCAAGGGCCTGCCGCCGCCGAGGTCGCAAGGCCGCGGTGGCGTGAGTAGAGCACGATCTCGGCGTTGGTGCCAAGATCCAAAAGGAGATCATACTTGTTTTCGGGAGGCGCGCTAACGAGGTGGAGTCCCGCCACGATATCGGCACCGACAAAGGCCGAGATCGAGGGGAGCGAGGTCACCCACTTGACACCCTTGATGCCGAGCGTTGCGGCTGCCTCGGTTCTGCTCTCCAAAAAAACGGGGGTGTAGGGCGCGACACCCATCGCGGTGCAGTCCACGCCGAAAAAGAGGTGCAGCATGGTGGTGTTGCCCGCAACGAACAGCTTCTCGACCTCGCCCCCGTCAAATTGCGCGATCAGGCGGTTGACCTCTTCCACCACCGCGCGCTGAAGCGCGGCAGCCGTGTGCTTTTGGCAATATTCGATGCGCGACATTACGTCGGCCCCGAAGGCGCGTTGCGGGTTGTTGGCCGTGACCGTCTTCACGATCTTTCCCTCGTCAAGCGAGACGAGCGCCAACGCCAGCGTGGTGGTGCCGAGGTCGAGCGCGAAGCAAAGGTTTTCGGTGATGCGGCCGCTCTCCTCTCTGCCGACCGCCGCGGAAATCTCGCCCGACTCGTAAAGCTCGACCTCGATGTCCGAGTGGATCTCATAGCGGCAGGAAAGCTCGTCGCGCCCGTCAATGCGCACGCGGCACTTGCCGCAGGTCCCCTTGCCGCCGCAGAGATGCTCGACGGCCGTGTCGCCGTTCTTGGCGAGGAGTGCGGCGAGAGACTCACCCGCTTCGGCCATATAGATTTTTTCTCCAAGCTTTACCCGAAACATAAAACGCTCCTTTCACGACTTTCTGGGGATATTATAGCATAAAATCGGAGTGTTTTCAAGCCCAAAAGATCCCGCACTTGCGCGCGGGATCTTTTGGAATGTCGTGTGTGACAACGTCTATGTATTGGTAACTTCAAAATGTTTTTCCACATAAGTTTTTGTTTCTTCCGAGCCTATCAGTTTAAGCAAATACTTATTCTTTTCCCCGCGAAATACGATATATTCCAAGTCCGAAAGTCCTCTCCCCGAAAAGTAATAACCGCGAACCTTTGTCGGATACTGCTTTGTGATCTCTACCGAGAGAACGTCTTTTTTGAGAAAGATTTTTTCGCGCTTGATGCCGAAATAATAGTCGGTGACGGCGATCTTGTCGCCGTCGAACTCGACAAACGCCCTTTTCATATCGTAAAGAATGATCGCCCAAATGCCGCAGATCAATAAGAACGGAAGAATGGTCACACAAAAGGGGGCGATAAATGTATGTGTTTCGATAACAATCGCAACGAGCGCAAGAATAGGTATGAACGCACACATCACGCCGCAAACAGTCAACGCAATTTTGGCACCCTTTGTGGCTCTGTACCGCTGTGGCAGATCGTGTGTTTTAAAGATCATGGCTACACCGCCTTTCTATGCTTGTAAATGAAGCTATGTACGCTTAAAAGATATCGTGTTTTCCTTCCATTGCAAACAAGTTGCCAAAAGTGACCTTTTTGAAAAGACCGATTTTATAAGGCTCGCCAACAATAACAGAATAATCGTCTTTGTGTTCCAAACTTACTATAATAGCATCGGAGGGCTTTCCGTCTGCGGAAGCTATACCCGCATTCCAAACGATACCGCTGGCTTTGATTTTTCCTTCGGCAACAAGTTGCTTGTGTATCTGTATCAAGTCAGCAAGAACGTCTTTTGATTCGGGATGTTCGTTACCGTCATAGCTACCGGTCAATTCTACGGAATCATCCATAAGAATAACGGCGGCAAACGGATAAAATTCGCGATGCTTTTTCATCTGATCTTCAGCAAACGGGAGTAATTTATCTAACAATACTTCACATTGTTCTTTGGGGGTCATGGTAGTTATCCTCCAATTTTGTTTTTTTTATTATACCATCATTTTGTAAACATTTCAAGTGTTTCGCCCGTTCGAATTCGGCTACAGGTTTGAATTTCCCGAAATGCATCTACAAAATTCTGAAAAACTTTAGAGTCGAAAAAAGCGGAGAAATCTCTCGAAATCTCCGCTTTTCTCGTTTTTTCGTGCCTGCATCTAAATCAGACACTCATCATGTGACGTGTGTCCGATTTAGATGCACGAAGGTTTTGCAGAGGGTAGACTTACCCCTTGGCGATGATGGGTGTTAAAAGGTTCCGCGGTCTACCGGACTTTTAACGCCATGCTTGTAAACGAAGACTATGTAATCAAACGATATTATTCTTATAATATTTTTTGATTAGTCTTTTGGTTTTTCTTGTTTTAGAAATATCACCGTTGATGAAGAAAGCTCTTTTTTTATTTGTTGGATATGCAATGTGATAGTGCGGAGTTGCTCCGCCGCGGCTTATCCAACTCCCATACAATGTAATGCTTCTAATTGAATTCCATTTAATTTCTTCCTTTTGCCCGAATAGGTATGTTATCGTAATGCTTTCTTCTGAAAAAACATAATATATGGGAGATATAAGAAAAACAAATATCGGAAGTAATGCCGCAAGAAAAAATCCAACAGTCATACCGATTTCTTTTTCATGTATGCAGGATATAGATATGGTCATAAAAATCACAAATAGTGCAATAGGAAGCAATAGATGTGTATTGATGGCAATTTGCTTCTTGTTATCCATATTTTCACCGTCCTTCTGTTTTTATCATTATACCACAATTTTGTAAACATTTCAACCGTTTCGCCAGTTCGAATCTGTCTACAGACCCGAAATGCCCGAAATGCATCTACAAAATTTCGAAAAACTTCAGAGTTGAAAAGTTTTTAGTGATATGCCGACTTCGTCAGCGTGATATTGTCGCAAGCGACAGTGATATTGCTCCACTTCGTTCCGCAGTGATATTATATTCGCCTCCCAAATTCGCGAAGCGAATACCACTCGGCGTAAGCCGAATATCACTGCGAAGCAATAGAACTCGCCGCAAGGCGAATATAACTGAAAAAAGCACGCTTGCGCGTGCTTTTTTCTGGCTGGGATGGCCGGATTTGAACCGACGAATGCGGGAGTCAAAGTCCCGTGCCTTACCGCTTGGCGACATCCCAAGATACTTCGTTATTATAGCAAACTTTTCCTCACTTGTCAAGGCGTTTTGCGCAAGATGGGTAAATTTCTTGATGGCGTGGTCTATGTTGTTTCTTTAAAAGTTTTTGAAGGGGGTGGAGGAACTTTTTTCAAAAAGTTCCTCCAATTCGTTCCCCAAGTCGTTCCTCATCTTGCGTCGAGTGCCGCCTTGTCCTTTTCGGTGAGGGGCGTGATTTTGTTGATATCCGCCTCGGTGTGTGCGTAGAGGCAGAGCGTACCGTAAGCCTTGTCTTCATATATATTGAAGTCCTCGTTTTCGTAGCGAAGGTCGCCCGTGTAGTAGAAATCAACGTATACGGCAAGCAGATCTTCGTCAAACGAAATGCCGTCAAAGATGAACTTGCGGTAGCTGTGTCTGCCCTTGTGCTCGCGCGCTACGGTCTCGGTCGCCTTCACGCGCACGAGAGATACGCTTTCGGGGTTGCTTGAAAGGTTGTCGGTCTTGTCCTCGGGCGTTTTGTCGATGGCCAGCACCAGCGTCACGTCGTACCAATCCTTATCGCTTTCGGGCTGAAAATCAAGCGCGTAATCCTCGGCAAGTGCCTTCAGCGTACTGTCGTTATAGCGCACGAGGAGCTGAAGCTGGTCGGCCGCAGGCACAAAGATGGCGCTTGACGAGGCAAAATAGCCGTAGTTTTCCTTGGTGCGCGTGATGGTGTTTTGCTCTTGCGTCAGCTTTTCGAGCGCGTCACCCTCTCTTTCGTAGGCCGCAAGAAGCGTGGCGTTTGGCGTGAGCGTTACGAGATGCTCGGGCACGCGCGCGGCGTTCATACGCCAAAAGAGCACCACGAACACGGCGATCACCAAAAGGGTGAAAAGCGCGCGGAAAAAGAGCTTTAGGATATCAAAAAACGAAAGTCTCGGAAACATAGCTTTCTCCTTTAGGGTGACAGTAGATATACGAACCCGTTTATAAAAGGCATATTTTGCGCCATTCATCGTCAAAAGACCTCGGAATATTCGCATATTCCATCAGCCTTTTTCCTCGACTTGCGCAAAATCT
>SVRO01000049.1 GCA_015064795.1 Oscillospiraceae bacterium
ACCACCGAGCTTTTCATAAAGATTATCAAAGTTCTTTTTCATTTTTGTTCTCCATTACATTTTATTTTTTATAAGCAAGTATTGTAATGGATTGTCTTTATGTCTTTAATTAAGTCAGTGGTTGTCAAGAAAAAAGGACAGAGAATGTAAAACACTCTCTGTCCTTTTCCTGTCAGTTCGAGTATACTGCTCTATGGCAGACACCCTTTGTCGGCTTCTTTTTTATGTATAAAATCCTTTAAAGCAGCGTGGTTCCCGTTGTGGCGGCAATCGTTTTGGCAACCTCGGTATAGTCTCCCTCAAAGCTTACGGTTTCCTTGCCCTCGAAGGCGAGCGTGAGCAATACGGCGGCAAGAGCTTCACTCTCACAAGCGTAATCGCCCGATGCCGCAAGGCGCACGGTTCCATCCTCAGCGGCGTAAATAACGCCGTCTTTGGCAAGTGTCAAGATCTCGTTGAAGACATCCGAAACCTCGCCCGAATCGAATTTGGCAAGCTCGTAGCGAAGCGAGGTAAGGCTTGCCTGCGATATAGGGGGAATGATAGCATTCAGCATCTTAAATTTCAAATTGTTTAAGGGGAGAACGGCACCGCTTGTGCTGTCATAGGCATATTTTTTTCCTTCGTTTTTCACGGTGTAAAGCATGGTAGGTCCTTCCTTGATTTATTTTCTTTTCCTTTTTTTCGGATGCTTGTGTGTGGCAATCATAGCACCAACGATAGCAAGCGCTACGGCGATGCCGCGAAGCCCGACGGCAAGCGGCAGGGAATGGTCGGCGGCGTACGAGCCGTTAAAGAGCAAAGAAACGATCAGCATGGTGCCAAGCATAAAGGCTGCATATAACGCGCCGCAAAGGAGAGCTGAGCCGCGATGGATGCTTGCCGATAAAAAGCCGCCGAGAAAGGCGGAAATATATAGAATGCAAAAAGAAACGGGCGTTATATAGCGACATGGGTCGGATAGAGAATAAACCACCGACGAGAAAAGAAGGGTGATCCCTGCGCCAATCAGCAGCGAAAAGAGATATCCCCTCAAAACCGATGAGAGAATCCCACCGTTTTTCGTTTTTGGAATTGCGTCCGTAAAGCTTCTTGTTTTGCGCTTTTTTGTGTTTCCTATGTTCATAAAAGCCTCCGCCGAATATAGTTTCAATGAACCATATGCAAGCGAAGGCAATTTTATGAATTTTAGTTTTGTGCGTCCTCTGCGTGAACGTCAACGCAACGAACCGCGCTCTTGAGAATGCGGATCTTGGTGCCGTCGCGGCTGGTTTCAAGCACAAGCGTCTCATCCTTGATGCTGACGATCTTGCCGATGATACCGCCGATGGTGGTGATCTCGTCACCGACGACAAGGGCGTTGCGCATATTGTTCACTTCTTTTTCCTGCTTTTTCTGCGGGCGAATCATAAAGAAGTAAGCAAAAACGAACACGACAACGATCATACCGATCGAGAGCCAACTGCCTGCCGGGTTCTGAGCTACCTCGCCTTCAAGCAAACGAAACATAGCGTTCATAACAATCCTCCGAAACAATGATTTTATGCCTTTATTATAAACGAAAATCTTCCATAATGCAAGACTTATTTGTAAATATTTTCATCAAACAATAAAATTCTCCCGAATTTGTAAAAAATCGGGTGCGGCCGTTGCATTTGTGGGAAAAATGTGGTATACTTATAATGATATTTTATATTTGATGATAGATTAAGGATGGATAAAGCATGAAAAATCCGTATTTGGAATGTGGAAGGATCGTGAATACGCACGGGGTCAAGGGCGAGGTTAAGGTAGAGCCATGGTGTGACTCACCCGCTGTCTTTGCCAAGCTTCCAAAGGTCTATCTAAAGAAGGGAAACGACTACATTTGCCATAAGCTCGTACGTGCGTCGGTATTCAAGCACCTTGTCGTGACGGGCATGGAGGGTATAAATGATGTGGATGCGGCGGCGCTTTTGAAGGGGCAGACGCTTTACGCGGCGCGTGAGGACTTTCATTTAAAGGCAGGGGCGTATTTTATTGCGGATCTTGTGGGGCTTCCCGTGATCGACTCGGAGAGCGGCGTGGAATACGGCAAGCTTCGTGAAGTGATCAATCGCGGCGCGTCGGACATTTATGTTGTGGAAACGCCGAGCGGCGAGCGTATGATGCCGGCGGTCAAGGAATTTGTCAAGCGTGTGGACGCCGAGAATGGCATTTACGTTTGTCCCATTGAGGGAATGTTTGATTGAGCTTGGAGTGACAAAAGATGAGATTTGATATTATGACGCTCTTTCCCGAGCTGGTGGAGCGCGTGCTTGAGGAAAGCATTATCGGAAGGGCACAGAAAAGTGGTGCGATCAAGATAGAGGCGCACAACATTCGTGACTACTCCGAGGATAAGCATCGCCGTGTCGATGATACACCGTACGGTGGCGGTAAGGGGATGCTGATGATGGCACCGCCGATCTCCCGTTGCCATTCGGCAATTTTGGAAAAAACGGGGGAGATTTCACCCGAAAAAAGATGCACGGTCTATATGTCGCCGCAGGGCAAGGTGCTGACAGAGAGCATGGCGGCCGAGCTGGCTTCGTACGATCAGGTTGTGATCCTTTGCGGACATTACGAGGGGGTCGACCGTCGTATCGTGGACGAGATCGTAGATCGAGAAATCTCAATTGGAGACTACGTTCTGACGGGCGGCGAGCTTCCTGCTTGCATTTTGGTGGACTGTGTGGCGCGACTTGTAGACGGGGTTCTCGCGGACAAGGAGTGTTTTGAGAAGGAAAGCTTTTCGAATGGCCTTTTGGAATATCCACAGTATACCAGACCCTTTGAATTTCACGGAGTAACGGTTCCCGAGGTCTTGATCTCGGGACATCACGAAAACATAGAAAAATGGAGAGAGGAACAGGCGCTTGCGCTTACGCGTCAAAATCGGCCGGATCTTCTCGCGGGAAGGGAGGAAAAGGGCTCTTGAAGAAAAAGTCAGAGAAGGCTTTCCGCAGTGTGATTTTGGAAAAGCTGATGTGGTTGATCGAACGGATATACAGCCTTTTGATCCACGGCTTTTTCGGAAAGCTTTTTACCTCATATTCGTCGGCAGAAAAGGAGCTTATGGAGTGCGGTATTTTTTCGCACTTTCGTAATGCCAAACGCCCCGAACGCTTTGCAAGTGCCATTAAGTGGAAAATGGCACGCTCGTTTGAAAACAGCTTGGTTTTGGAAACCATAGATCGTCTTACTGCCTCGCTTATTTACCGCAAGCTGAAGACGTTTGGTGCATTTTTCCTTTCACTTGGCGGATACGGCCTTATCGCTTGCCTGATTCGGCGCTTTGCGTTTGGTGATGCGGGAATGGATATTCGCCGTTTGATTCTCTGTGCCACGATTCTTCTGATATCACTTCCGCTGGTTTCCTCAAGGGAAACGTTGGCAGAGTCACTTTTGAAAAGCAAATTGCTCTCTCCCATTCTTTTTAAGGGCCTCGGCTTTCCGCGCGACACCTTTACCAAAAAGATGGTTTTTCCAAAGCGTTATGCGATCGTGACGGCGCTCGGCATGGTGCTCGGCATTCTTACTGCCTTCATCGACCCGTTTTTCTACGTTTTGGCGGCACTGGTTATGATCGCGGTGTTGGTTATTTTTCGCTACCCCGAGATCGGAATTTTATCTTGGATCGTGCTGCTTCCTTTCGTCGGCTTTTTTGAACACGCTACCTTGCCCTTGGTATTTCTCGTGGCGGTGACCGATATCAGCTATATCATTAAGTTGATACGAGGGAAGCGATCCTTCCGTATGAAGCTTATGGATTATCCCGTTCTTCTTCTCTCGGTCCTTTATTTCTTCGGCGGTGTATTCAGCAAGGGAGGGGCGGCTTCCTTTCACTCCGCTCTCACCTATATTCTTTTCCTTTCGGGCTATTTTTTGGTGTTCAATCTGATTCGTACACGTCAATGGATCAAGCGCTGTGTAGTTGGTGGCGTTCTGTCGGCCACGGTGGCAAGTCTCATCGGTATCGTTCAGATCTTTACGGGGGTATTGGAGCCCTCTTGGTTGGATGCGTCCCTATTTTCAGGTATTGGTACGCGAATTGTTTCTGGCTTTGACAATCCGAATGTTTTTGCGGAATATTTGCTTTTGTCGCTGCCGTTTGCTCTGGCATGCTTTTTGAAAAAGGGAAGTCGCGACAATCGGCTGATTTACGGCTTCTCATTGTTGGTGATGCTTGTGTGTCTCTTGTTTACGTGGAGTCGCGGTGCGTGGCTTGGCTTTTTGGTTGGAGCTGTTCTGTTTTTCATGATCCTTTCGAGGTACTCGTTGTTCGCCCTTTTGGGCGTGGGGTTGGCTTCGCCTTGGCTTTCATGGTTGCTTCCAAGTGCCGTGGCAGAACGATTTTTAAGCATCGGTAATCTTGCGGAATCCTCGATTTCCTACCGTATCTCTGCGTGGCACGGTGTTCTTCAGCTTTTGAACAAGACGTGGTGGTGCGGTATTGGTGTGGGAGGCGCGGCCTTTGCGGCGGCCTATCCCAGTGTGGCCATTGCGGGAACTCAAACCATAAAGCACGCGCATAGTATATATTTACAGCTTTTAACCGAGCTTGGTATTCCCGGTCTGCTTGTCTTTTTCTTGATCCTTTTTCTTTTCGCGCAGAACTGCTTTGAATATCTGCTTCGCGTGAAAAATCAAGAGGAAAGAGGCTTTGTGATTGCGGGAGTTGCGGCAATTTCGGCTATGCTCGTGATGGGAATTACCGATCATATTTGGTATAACTACCGTATTTTCCTTTCATTTTGGACGGTTGTGGCACTCGTGAATTCGGCGATTAAATATGGCTTCTCGGTTTTTGACCGATACAGTGAATATGAAAACAACACAGAGTATGCATCGGTACTGGAGATCGGTACCGAGGAGTTGTGAGAAAGGTGATAAATATGGAAGAAAAAACTGGCGGATTTGGCGCGGTAAAGCGCAAGCGTGGAAGCTTCAACGTGGTTGACCTGTTGTTCGTTGCACTTGTGGTGGCAATTTTGTTTGCGGCGATCTTTTTGATCAACCCCTTTTCAGTCTCGGTCTTTGGTGGGAATGAGAGAAGCGTGATTTTGGAATATACCCTGGAGATCGGCTACGTGGAAGCGTCGCTTACCGATAATATCCGATTGGGAGATGAAGCGATATCTTCTGTTAACAACACCTCGCTTGGCAGAGTCAGCGCGGTCAAGAACGATATTCTTTATACCGAGGCCTATTATAACAGTTATACGGACGCTGTGACGATGAAGGAATATCCCGATCGCTACAATCTTCAAATTACGATTACCTCGGAGGCTACCTTTGAGGAGGGCAAGGGATATGCGGTGAAGGGCAACCGCATTGCCGTTGGCGGTGAATATTCGGTTATGTTTCCGAATTATATCGGGAGTGGATACTGTATTAGCATGAGAGAGGTTAAATAAGGAGGGAAGAGCGATGGAAAAAAAGAAAAACGGACTTGGCTTGAATTTAATTGATTTCGTCGTGATTCTGCTTATTGTGATCTGTCTTATCGGCGTGGTGATTCGCGTGCGGCAGATTGATTGGTTTAATAAAAACTCAGCCCTTGAGGAGCATGAAATCTATTTTTCTGTGACCGATATTTCGTATATCTCGGAGGATGCGCTTGTTGTTGGCGATACTTTTACGCTTCGAGATAACGGAGCGATCCTTGGAAAACTGAAAAGCATCGACTCGGTCTTGCCCACCACGATGTACGTGAAGGATGCAGACGGTAACGTGCTTGGTGTAAACTATCCCGAAACGACACGGATCGACGTTACGGGAACGGTGCTTTCCTTGGGCGAGATGACTCCAAACGGATATCTTCTTGGCGGAACAACGTATATCGCGCCCGGCAAGACCTACCGTGTGCAAAGTGAGCATATGGATTTTACGCTTGAGATCCTCAATATTGACAAAAATTGAGACTTTTTTGCAAAAAATATAAAAAGTGCAAAAGAAAGATCCCGTTTTTCGTGAAATTTTCATCAAAAAAGCACAATAATTTTCTCTTGATTTTATGTTGAATTTTTGCTATACTTAATAGGCATGTAATGCTATGTGTAATACAGACACTCGGGAGCCCGTGACGGCAACCGAATTTGAGGAGCGAAAAGATGATTTCAAGAGAGATTACCATTACCAATTCAATCGGTTTGCACGCAAGACCTGCTACCTTCTTTATTCAAAAGGCAAATTTATATAGAAGTTCGATATGGGTAGAAAAGGAAGACCGTAGAGTAAACGCAAAGAGCTTGCTTGGTGTGTTGTCTTTGGGTATCGCTAAGGGCATGACCGTTACCTTGATTGCAGACGGTCAGGACGAGGAAGACGCACTTGGCGGTCTTATGGAATTGATACAAACGGGTTTTGTCGAATAGGCGACAATTCATAGAGGGAAAGCGGTAAGGTATTGGCCTTACCGCTTGTTTTTTCGGAGGAATACGGAATGCCAAAAAAAGAGCGTATGGAAAGATTGCTGGAGAAGGCGAACTCGTTGCCATCGTGTCCCGGCGTTTACGTTATGAAAAACGCGCAGGGGCGGGTAATCTACGTGGGAAAATCGCGGAAACTGAAAAGCCGCGTTTCTCAGTATTTTCAGAATAGCGAAAAAAATCTAAAAACGGCACGCATGGTGTCCTTGGTTGAGGATTTTGAGTATTTTGTTTGCCGCACCGAGATGGAGGCACTCAGTCTGGAAAACAATCTGATCAAGCGCCATACGCCGAAATATAATATTCGTTTGAAGGATGCCAAATCCTATCCGTATATTAAGGTCACCCAAGAGGAATATCCGCGTATTCTTTTCACGCGAAGCCGCTTGAACGATAAGGCAAAGTATTACGGACCTTACACGGGAACCTCCACGGTGTTTTCGGTGCTGACGCTTCTGCATAAGGATTTCGGTATTCCTTCCTGTAAGAAAAAATTTCCGCGTGACATTGGCAAAGAGCGTCCGTGCATTTATTACCAGATGAAGCAGTGCTGCGGACTTTGCACGGGCGATGTTTCAAAAGAGGAGTATGCTGAGATGATCCGCTCCGCCACCGAGATCTTAAAGGGGAACACCGCCAAGACGCGACGAGGTTTGGAAGAAAAAATGCTTGCGTATTCTGAGCGAGAGCAGTACGAGGCGGCAATTCGTTGCCGCAACACCATTCGTGCGCTTGAAAATCTCTCCGAAAAGCAGAAGGTGGTTTCCTCGCCCGACGATAATCGCGATATTTTTGGCTTGTTCGTAGGAGACTTGGCCGCATCGATCTCGGTCTTGAATGTGCGTGACGGTGTGATGATGAATAAATCCGATTTCGTGTTTGGCAGGGATAAGCTTCTGGATGACAGTACACTCGGTAGTTTTATTTGCGAATACTATCGTGGCAAGGGAGATATTCCCTTGGAAATATACCTTTCCTTTTCGCTTGACGAAGAAGAAAGAGGTTTGATTGAGGCCTATCTTTTGGCGTATGCCTCGGTGAAGGTCGAGATCCGTACCCCCGAGCGCGGTGATAAAAAGGCGCTCTGTGAGATCGCGGTGAATAACGCAGAGCAGGCGGCACTTCAGTACGTCAAGGATAGCGAACGTTCCGACGGGACGCTTGCGAAGCTGGCGGGACTTCTCGGGCTTGACGCTTTGCCCGATCGCATTGAGGTCTACGACATTTCCAACCTTGGCACCGAGCACAAAACGGCGGGCATGATCGTTTGTGAGGAAGGGAAGCTGAAGCGCTCGGATTACCGAAGCTTTACGATTAAGGATATTGAAGGAACCGACGACTATGCCTGTATGCAGGAAACGCTATCTCGGCGTTTTGCGCACCTTTCGGATGGAGAGGGCTCTTTTGCCTTGCTTCCTGACCTGATTCTTTTGGACGGTGGTCGCGGACACGTGTCCACGGTTAAGGAGGTGCTTGGTGAGATGGGGATCGACGTTCCCGTGTTCGGCATGGTAAAGGATGACTTTCATAAAACGCGCGCCCTTTGCAACGAGAATGAGGAGATCCATATTGCGCGCAATCAAGAGGTTTTTGTTTTCCTATATAAATTGCAAGAGGAAGTACACCGCTATACCGTTTCGAAAATGACGAGCGCCAAGCTGAAATCCCTCAAGACCTCGTCGCTGGAAAAGATCAAGGGCATTGGCGAGAAGAAGGCCAAAAAGCTTTTGCTTGCCTTCTCGTCGATGGAGGAGCTACGCGGAGCGGAGCTTTCCGAGTTGCAAGCGATCAAGGGGATCAGCGAGGCGGACGCCCGCGCAGTTTACGACTTTTTTCACAAAGGAGACGAGACATGAGAATTATTACGGGAAAGGCACGCGGCGTAAATTTAGTTACGCTTGCGGGTGAAAATACAAGGCCGACGGCCGAGAGAACCAAGGAAGCGGTTTTTTCCATGCTTCAGTTTGAGCTCGAGGGCCGACGAGTCCTTGACCTTTTTGCTGGCTCGGGTCAAATGGCGCTTGAGGCGCTCAGCCGCGGTGCCGAGTTTGCGGTGATGGTGGATAGTTCTAAGGAGGCCGTGCGCGTGATCGAAAAAAACGTGGAGAAAACCAAGATGAAGGAAAGCTGCCGCGTGATCTGCTCGAGTGCCGCCGACTATTTGAAACGGCAGCAGGATCGCTTCGATATTATATGGTTGGATCCACCGTATGACAGTAATCTTATAGGGGAGTCGCTTTCGCTTTTGTTGAAAGGCGGCTTTGTAAAGCCGACCACGACGATCGTTTGCGAGAGTCGTGCCGAGGATGTTTTTGAGGGCAACGAGTCTCTTCGCGAGTGCTTCACCGTGCGCCGAAAGGCCAAATACGGTATCGCACACGTTACGCTTTTGACACCAAACGCAGATATTTTGTAAAAAAATGTCGATTTGCCTTGTCAAAGGCGAAAAAAGGTGTTATAATAGAAATAACCAAGAAGGAAAGGAAAAGGCACTATGAGTCTTGCAATCGTTCCGGGAAGCTTTGATCCGATCACGGTCGGTCACGTAGACGTGATCGAGCGCACCTCCAAGATGTTTGACGTCGTGGTGGTGGCCGTTATGCTGAATGCCCAAAAGCAATATCGCTTTACGATCGACCAACGTGCCCAGCTTGCCAAGATTTCCTGTGCGCATATTCCCAACGTGCAGGTGCTTGTCAGCGAGGGGATGCTTGTTGACGTAGTGCGTGAGCTTGGGGCTACCGCTATTGTCAAGGGGGTTCGCACGATAAAGGATTTCCGTTACGAGCAGGAGATGGCGTATTACAATCGCGCACAAGAGCCCAAGGCCGAGACGCTATATTTGCCTTGTTCACCTCATCTTAAGCGCATCAGCTCCACGCTTGTCCGTCGCCTGATGGACGAGAACAAGTCGCTTGAGGGGGTTCTCATGCCCGACGCGATTCGTAAGATCGAAGCGGGATTTGACGTGAAACAATAAAATAACGAGAAGTTGTTCTAAAACGAAAAAGCCTCCCATATGCTTTACTGTATATCGCAACAGTAAGTGTGGGAGGCTTTTATGGGCGAATTTTCGATTTATGACGATATTGCAAAACGGACGGGCGGCGACGTATACGTCGGCGTGGTAGGCCCCGTAAGAAGCGGGAAGTCTACCTTTATCAAGCGCTTCATGGAGGAAATGGTCTTGCCGAATATCAAGGACGAGAACGTCCGTGAGCGTGCAAGAGACGAAATGCCGCAAAGTGCGGCGGGCAAGACGGTGATGACGACCGAACCCAAGTTTATCCCCGACGAGTCGGTGGAGGTCTCCTTTGGAGGCGGAAAATCCATGCGCGTGAAGATGGTGGACTGCGTGGGATACGTGGTTCCCGACGTTCTCGGCGTGATTGAGGAGGGACAGCCCCGCATGGTGCGCACGCCGTGGCGCGAGGAGCCGATGCCCTTTGTGGAGGCCGCCGAGATGGGAACGCACAAGGTCATTCACGAGCACGCCACCATTGGCATGCTGGTCAGCACCGACGGCACGATCGGTGAAATTCCGAGAGAAAATTACGTAGAGGCCGAAGAGCGTATCGTCAAGGAGCTGAAAGCACTTGGCAAGCCCTTCGCCATGATCCTCAATTCCGCCACGCCGAGTGCTGAATCTTCCATGATGCTCGCGTATGAGCTGGAGGAAAAGTATGGCGTGCCCGTGGCGCTTGTGAGTTGTCTTTCGCTTGACGCCGAGGACATTCGGCATATCTTGGAACTTGTGCTTCACGAATTCCCGATTTCCGAATTGCGCCTGAAGCTTCCGAATTGGTTGCATGCGCTGGAGCCGACGCACCGCGTGCGCGCGTCGATTGGTGAATCCATCGGAAAATGCGTTTCCAAGATGAAGAAGATCGGAGACATTCGCGGATCGCTGGAAGCGCTTGAGAAAAATGAGTATATAAGCGATGTTTCGGTGGAATCCATTCAGTTGGGGACGGGGTGCGCTTATATTCAAGCACATCTTGAGGACGGTCTCTTTTATGAGATCATGAGCGAGCTTACGGGCATGGATATTTCGGACGATAAGAATCTGATCGAAATCTTGCGCGAGTTTGCCGACATGAAGTCGAAATACGACCGCGTGGCCGAGGCCTTTGATGACGCCACCGAAAAGGGATACGGTATCGTGATGCCCGATATTGACGAGCTTCGCTTGGAGGAGCCCGAGATCGTGAAGCAGGCAGGTGGCTACGGCGTGAAGCTTCGCGCGGCGGCACAGTCGATCCATATGATCCGCGCCAACATCGAGACCGAGATCAATCCCATCGTGGGAAGTGAGCAGCAATCCGAGGAGCTTGTGCGCTATATGCTTCATGAGTTTGAGGAAGCACCGCGCAAGATCTGGGAATCCAATATGTTCGGTAAGAGCCTTTACGAGCTGATGAACGAGGGGCTTCATACCAAGCTTTCCAACATTCCCGAGGATTCCCGCACCAGACTTTCCGAGACCCTGGAGCGCATTATCAATGAGGGAAGCGGCGGACTTATCTGTATTCTTCTGTAAAAACAAAGCAGAAGCCAAAGGGTGTCTGCCATAGAGCAGTATACTCGAACTGACAGGAAAAGGACAGAGAGTGTTTTACATTCTCTGTCCTTTTTTGTAAAACGAAAACCCCGCCATAGTGGCGGGGTTCAATAGAGGTTAACCGGTGAGAAGAAATCCTCCAAATATGGTATAATGAGCAAGACCTGCCAGTCGAACTAAAAAAACATATTTGGA
>SVRO01000050.1 GCA_015064795.1 Oscillospiraceae bacterium
CATCGCCGAAAAGAAAGCGAGCTTTCTTTGTCGGCGTGTAAGCTTTGCGCTGACGGACAACCGCTTCGCGGTTTTCCGTCCCAAAATGACGTAAAGTTTGCACATACCCATGCAAGAAAAGTTTTAGTCAAGTTTTTTCAAAAACTTGCGGGGGGGTGGGGCAGAGCCCCACATAAAGTCCCCGATAAACATCAATTTATTGAAAAACGATTTTTATGAAACATAGCAAAAGAGCCTGCTTCTCACAAATGTGAGAAGCAGGCTCTTTCTTTTTCAATTATTCAGCGATGATAAACTTTTCGATCTTCTTCAAAAGCTCGTCGGCGGCCGCGTCGTCGGCGCGAACCGTCAGCTTGATGGGAGAAAGAAGGTCCAGGCTGAAAATACCCATAATGGATTTTCCGTCTACTATATAGCGACCCGAGGAAAGATCCACGTCACCGTCAAAAGCGGCAATATCGCCAACAAATTCACGCACGTCGGCAATGGTCGAAAGACGAATATTTGCTGTTTTCATAAAAAACACCTCCGTTTTTCCATAATATACAAAATTATTATACCGATATTCTTTTCGATTGTCAATACGGTTTTTACTTTTTTTGCTGCTTACACCATATTTTCATCACGAGCTTATGCGGCAAAAGCTTGGTAAAAAAGATCTGCGCACGAATGCGGAAGCCGCAGATCGAGACGTCCCGTCCGCGCTTCATGTCCTTCATAGCTCTTGTAACCACCTGCTCGGGTGTATAAAAATGGTTGTAATAGATGATGGTATCGTCGATCACGGCGCGGTCAAAGAACTCGGTCTTGACCCATCCCGGACACACGGCAAGCACGCGGATCCCACGCGTCTTCAGCTCCACGCCAAGCGCCCTCGAAAAGCTGAGGACGAAGGCCTTAGTCGCCCCGTACACACAAATGTACGGCACAGGCTGGAAGGAAGACAGCGAGTCGATCTGATAGATACGGCCTCCCCTTTGCATATAAGGGAGCGTCAGATAGGTCATGGCAACCAGTGCCTTATCGTTGAGATCGATCATATTCAGCTGCTCGTCCAGCGGAATGTCGCAAAACGCGCCGAATTTTCCAAATCCGCTTCCGTTTACAAGCACGGCCACCTCGGGCTTCTCCTTTTCAAGAAGTGCCGCATACTCGTCAAGACATTCTTTTTCGGAAAGGTCAAGCGCCAAGCATCGCGTTTTGGTGCTAAGCACGGCGGCCAAGGACTCCAGCCGCTCAAGGCGTCTGGCGATCACCCAGATCTCGTCAAAGCTCTCGCTCGCCTCGATCTGCCGCACAAATTCCCGTCCCATACCCGACGACGCGCCCGTAATTACCGCAATCTTCATAGATACCTCTTTTAGATAATGATATGTACGGGAAGACCGCCCTCATACTTGGGCTGAATCTCACCCATGATGAGAGGAAGCAGGTAGCGGCAGCACTCGTCGGTTACATGGTTGCCGCGCTCGTTGATATATTCGTCGTAAACGTACTTGATCTGGTTGGCGATATCCTGAACGTCGGCCATGCCTACCTCGGATACGTACGGCTCGGTCGAAACGCGGTCGGTGGTCATCATGACACGGCTTGCGCCCTCGGTAGCGGCCTTTGCTGCGGCCTTACCTACGCGTACCGATTCCTCGATATCAACCTTCGAGAGAAGGTGTGCCGCGCAACGCTGGGAAATGTTCAACTCAACCGAACGAACCTTACAGCCAAGCTTCTCCTTGACCGTATTTTCGAGCATCTTACCCGTTCCGGCCAGATACTTGTGTCCGAACACATCGGCCACGCCGCTCTGCTGACCCTCGCCAACGTATCTGCCGTCGGAAAAGTGAATGCCCTCGGAAACCGCCACAACTACGTTGGGCTTCTCGGCGAGCTTCGCCTGTACGTCCTCGAGGAACTCCTCCATCGAGAAATTGCGCTCAGGGAGATACAGAAGATCGGGCTCCACACCGTTTACTACACGTCCGATGGCCGCCGAGGCCGTAAGCCAGCCTGCGTCTCTACCCATGATCTCGACAATGGTAACGGCGGGCTTGGTGTAGACCGCGCAGTCGCGAATGATCTCTGCCATCGTAACCGCCACGTACTTTGCCGCCGAGCCGAAGCCGGGGGTGTGGTCGGTACCCATCAGGTCGTTGTCGATGGTCTTGGGAACACCGACAAAACGCATCTCGTAATCGTTCTTCTTCGAATATGCCGAGAGCTTCGCTACGGTATCCATCGAGTCGTTACCGCCGATATAGAAGAAATAACGAATATCGTATTTACGGAAAAGCTCAAAGACCTTTTCGTAATAGTCCTCGTTACCCTCAACGGCGGGCAGCTTCTTGCGACAAGAGCCAAGTGCCGCCGCGGGCGTATTTTCGAGAAGTGCAATATCCTCCTCCTTGGCAAAGCGCTCGTTCAGATTCACAAGTCTTTCCTCAAGAAAGCCCTCCATACCGTTGCGCATACCGTAAATGGTATTGCCTTCCCCGTACTTAAAAAATCCACGAATGACACCTGCAAGCGTTGCGTTGATCGCGGCGGTCGGTCCTCCCGACTGTCCGACAACAGCGTTACCCTTCAAAAATTCCTTACTCATAGCTTACTCTCCAAACTCCTTTGCAATGATTTTCATTTTTTCCCGTATGGGAAGATTATAGGGACATCTTGTCTCACACACGCCGCATCCGATGCAGGCCGAAGCCTTTACGGACAGCGTTGCATACCTCTCTCTTGCCCAATCCGCAAGCCCGTATCGCTCAAGATAGCCGGCAAACAGGAACGCACCTGAAATATTGATGCCGACCGCACATGGCGCACAATAGTTGCATCTGCGGCAGAAATTCGTACCAAGCTCACGGCGAACCTTTTCGATCTCCGAAAGCTCCTTCTCCGAAAGCGGCGATTTGTCGCTCACCGCCGCACAATTCATCTCGATCTCCTCCACCGTAGCCATACCCGGAATCACCACGCTCACCGCCGAATTCTGCGCGATGAATCGAAGTGCAAGCGTAGCGTCCTCAAGCGCACCGCCCGCCAAGGGCTTCATGCAGATAAAGCCGATGTTTCGCTTTTGGCATTCGGCAACCAGCTCCTCTCCCTGCGTTTCCACGATGTTATAGGGAAACATGATGGTCTCCACGAAATCCAAGGTCAGCGCGCGGTGAAAGGTCTCAACCGAATGGGCAGTAAGCCCGATGTGTCGGATCTTTCCTGCCGCCTTGGCCTCAAGAAGCGCTTCAAGGAGGCCGCCCGGCGCACACGCCGCGTCGATCTGGTTCTCGGGAATGTTATGTATCTGATATAAGTCGATATAGTCGGTCTTCAGCTGACGAAGGCTCTCGTCGATCTCGGCACGCATGGCCTCGGCCGTTCGCGCCATGCTCTTGGTGGCAAGAATAAATTTATCCCGTCTTCCCTCTAGTGCCTTGCCTAAAAGCTCCTCGCTATTGGTATAAAGCCTTGCCGTGTCAATAAAGTTGATGCCGTGTTCCAGAAGACTGTCGATGAGCGCCACGGCTCCCGCCTCGTCGACACGCTGGATCGGAATGCCGCCAAATCCGATGGCAGAAACCTTCAAACCCGTTTTTCCAAGCACGCGGTATTCGATACTCACCGCCCCCTCTCGCTTATTTCCGTTTTTCGCGTTCGCGCGAAAGATTGATCGCGCCGTCCTGATAATATTCCAAATTTTCAAGACGCTTTCCCGTACCGATCGCCACACACTCCAGAGGCTTTTCCGCCACGCGTGCGGGAATGCCCGTGATCTTGGAGATCAGCATATCAAGGCCGCGAAGCATACTGCCACCGCCCGTCATCACAATACCGTTCTCCATCACGTCACCCACCAGCTCGGGCGGCGTTCTGGCAATGACCGAGCAAATAGCGTCGATCACCGCCGTAATGGGCTCCGCAAGTGCCTCGAGCATCTCGCGCGAGGAAAGACGCACCTTATCGGGAAGTCCCGTCTTTACATTTCGGCCGTTGTATTCACCTAAGAGCTCCTTTTTATGCTCGTAGACCGTGCCGATCTGGCACTTGATCTGCTCGGCCGTCGTCTCACCGATCAAAATGTTATATTTCGTGCGCGTATAGCGCATGATTGCCTCATCAAACTTGTCGCCCGCGATCTTAATGGACTCCGAAACCACCACCTCGTCGAGCGAAATGACCGCAATATCGGTAGTTCCGCCACCAATGTCCACGACCATTTTCCCGTTGGGCTCGGAAATGTTGAGTCCCGCGCCTATAGCCGCCGCCAAGGACTCCTCCACCAAATAGAGCTGACGCGCACCCGCGCCCGTGGCCGCGTCGATCACGGCACACTCCTCCACCTCGGTGGCACCCGTTGGGATACAGACCATGACTCTTGGCTTAATGAGCGCACTGCCGCACGCGCGGCGAATGAGGTGATCCACCATCTGCAGCGTCACCTTGTATTTGTCGATCACGCCCTCGCGAAGCGGCCGTACCACCTCAAGATTTTCAGGTGTTCTGCCGATCATTTTTAGTGCCGCATGGCCAAGCTTTACGATCTCGTCGGTGTCCTTTTTCACCACAGCAACCGAAGGCTCGCGCAGCACGATGCCGCGATCCTTGACATAGACAAGAATATTCGCCGTGCCAAGATCGATACCCACGTCCTGACTCATAATGCCGTTTTTAATACGTTCCGCCAATCCTCCTGCCATATGCCCCTCCTTTCGATCGCTTCTATGATGGATTATATATTTATTATACAATATTTATAGAGAAATTGCAATGGGATTTTGAAAAAATTAGCTTTTCTCGGTCTCAGCAAGACAAAGGCACACGATCCGCCCATGAAACTCGCTTCGCAAAAGCCCCACGCACGCCGCGAGGCTCGCTCCCGTCGTCACCACGTCATCCACCAACACGATGCAACGGTAACGGCCGTTTAACTGCTTTAGGTCACTTCTCTCAAGCAAAAACGCGTCCTTTACATTTTCAAACCGTTCTTCTTTCCCCAGCCGCTTTTGCTCACGAAACGCACCGCGTCGTCTGCCAAGCAAGCGCGCAAAATCGCATCCGAGATTCTCGGAAATGCCGCGTGCCAAAAGCTCAGATTGATCAAACCCCACCTTTCTCATAGCCTTTCGTCCGCGCGGAACATAGGTTACGAGAATACTGTTTTCCGCAGTATAGGTTTCCGCCAGATAGTCCTTCAAAACACGGGCAAGCTCGTCCGAAAAGTATGCAAACGCCGCACGGCTATTGTGCCGCTTCATAAAAAGCACACATCGTCTCGGCACCGAATCGCGCGTTTTGTCGTAGGAAACCGCCTTCAGCACCACCGAAGCACCCGCACTTTTCAGCGTGCGCGACATACACCGACAGCTTGAAAGTTCTTCTCCGCAACGCTTACAGGTGGCAAGCTTGGCAAGCTCCCATTTGCGCCGACACTTCTCACAAAGCGCGCGTGGCTCGGTATCCAAAAGATGCTCCTGCAACAATTCGCCGCACGCACAGCATTTGGGCGGAAAGAACAAACAACGAAGGAGCTCCTTCACGCGCGTTTCAAGTCCCATGCTTACCGCCCGCAAGATGCAAGCCAAGCCCCGTATAACGAAGCGTTTGGCGGTCGTTTGCCACCATCGCGGCAACTACGTCGGTCATCCCAACGAGGATCACCATCTTCTGCGCTCTTGTCACAGCCGTGTAGAGAAGGTTGCGCGTCAGAAGCATTGGGGCCGCGCGATATGCTGGAATAATGACCACGGGGTATTCACTTCCCTGACTTTTGTGTACCGTGATGGCGTAAGCCAGCTCCAGCTCCTCCAGCATCGAAAAATCATATGAGACCAGACGGTCATCAAACCGAATCTCCATGATCTTTTCCGCCGTCTTGATCGAAAGGATCTCGCCAACATCACCGTTAAAGATGCCCATTCCCTTCTGTGCGCCGCGCGCCCATTCGACCTCGTAATTATTCCGTACCTGCATTACCTTGTCGCCCACGCGGAATACCCGTTCGCGAAAGGCGTGCTCGGCCTTATGCGCGCTTGCCGGGTTGAGTGTTGCCTGCAAAATACGGTTGAGGTTATCGGTACCTCCCTCGCCGCGATGTGAGGGCGTTATGATCTGGATGCGCCCCACGATATCCGCGCCATACGCTTTGGGCAAGCGGTTGCGGCAAAGATCGGCCACCGTCGCAGCAACGGCACTGTCGCTCTCGCGCGGCAGGAAAAAGAAGTCGTTATCGCCTACGTTCAAAAGCGGCATCTCGCCGCCGTGAATGCGATGTGCGTTGGTAATGATCAGGCTTTCCTGCGCCTGACGGAAAACCTCGGTCAGCTTCACGGTCGAAAAACGGCCGCTTTCTATGATGTCGTGCAACACATTCCCCGCGCCAACCGAGGGGAGCTGATCGGCGTCACCGATCAAAATGAGGTGCGCCCCCGGCTTCACCGCCTTTAAAAGCGCACAGAAAAGAAAGGTGTCGGTCATGGACATCTCGTCAATGATCACCACGTTTTCGTCCAAACAATTATGCTCGTTGCGAAGAAAGACCGATTCGTTCTCGCGCTCGTAGCTAAATTCAAGCAAACGGTGAACCGTCTTGGCCTCACTCTGCGTCGATTCGGACAAGCGCTTGGCGGCTCGTCCCGTGGGAGAGGCCAGCGCAACCTTAAGACCCATACTGTTAAAAATGCGAAGAAGCGCGCGCACGACGGTGGTTTTTCCCGTGCCGGGACCGCCCGTCAGCACCATCACGCCGCTTGACATCGCGTCAATAATCGCCTGTCGCTGAAGGCCCGCGTAGGTCAGTCCATGCGCAAGCTCCTCGCGCTCAATAAAGCGGTCGATCTCGCGAATATCTGCCGAGATGCAGGTCTTGTCCAAAAGCGCCAGCTTATCGGCAATATATTTCTCACACTCGTAGGTGTATTTTTCAAAAATATAAGGCTCGTCCCCGTTTTTGATGCAAGTCAGACGCCCCTGACCAAGCAACTCAGAGAGAACCTCCCCAACAAGTGCCTCCTCCACACCAAGCGTCGCAGAAGCCATCGTGATCAGCGTATCGCGCGGGAGGCAGGTATGCCCGTTTTGCAGGGCATTCCGCGTCAAAACGTGTCCGATCCCGCCGCGAAGCCGTTCGGAAGAATCCTTCGCGAAACCAAGCGAGGCGGCAAAAGCATCGGCCTTTTCAAAGCCGATTCCCTCGATCTCGTCGCAAAGCACGTACGGATTCCGCTTGGCCACCTCCACGGCGGCCGTTCCCCATCTTCGATACATACGAATGGTCGCCTCGGCACCGAAGGGCTCACGGAATAACATCATAGCGGCACGCATACCCGCCTTGGCGCGAAAATCCTCACCGATCTCAAGCGCACGCTTGCGCGAGATTCCCTGCACCTGCGAAAGCCACTCGGGGTGATTTTCCATAATATCGAAGGTGTCCTCGCCAAACTCCGCCACAATGCGCGCCGCGATCTTGGGGCCGATTCCTTTCACCGCGCCCGACGCAAGATAGCGAAGCATAGCCGTCTCGGTTTCGGGCATCACGCTTTCATATTCGAAAACCTGAAGCTGCGTGCCGTATTTGGCGTTATGCACCCATTTGCCGTACACCACCATCGAGTCGCCCTCTGCAAGATACGGCAGCGTCCCCGTGGCCGTTACGACCTCACCGTTATCCAGGGCAAAATCAAAAACAGTATAGCCGTTTTCCTCGTTGGCATAAATGACGCCTTCCACACTACCCGAAAAACGCTCAAGTCCTTCGCGTCCTATTTTTTCAAATGCGTCCTCCATTTTGCCCTCCTTCCCTTTATCCGTCCTCTCTTTCCGTCGTAAGCAGAAAGGGAATTCTTTTTCTTTTTAAGTTCTGTAAAAGCTCTTTTTCAGCATATTTTTCCATAACAACTACACAAATATCCATTTTCCCGAATGAGAACTGCGCATTTTTTGCCTCATCAAGATAAAGGTCGATCTGCTCGGCGACCTCATAGGAATTCACGAATACCGTCAGCCTTATGTGTTCATTTCGAAAAAGAAATGCACAAAGTGCGTGTGCAAATGCGTAAAAACCAAACACGGCAAATACGGCAAGTAAAATTTTAAGTACAATTTCAATCATGGCATATCCTCCCTATTTCAAGGATATGCCATGGTTTGTAAAAGGTTAGGGTGACAGTAGATATTCGAACCCGTTTATAAAAGGCATATTTTGCGCCATTCTTCGTCAAAAAGTCTCGGAATATCTTAGCCGAGAAGCTCCGCGCGAAGTGTGTCGGCAAGGTCGGTCTTCTCCCAAGCGACCTCCAGATCCTCGCGGCCCATATGTCCGTATGCGGCAAGCTCGGAATAGATGGGACGGCGAAGCTCAAACTTTTCAATGATTGCCGCAGGACGAAGGTCAACGTGCTTCGAAACCGCCGCCGAAATGCGCACCTCGTCCACCTTGGCCGTACCAAAAGTGTCGATCAGCACCGAAACGGGCTTCGCCACGCCAATAGCATACGCAACCTGCACCTCGCACTTATCGGCAAGACCTGCCGCCACGATGTTCTTTGCCACGTAGCGCGCCGCGTAAGAGGCCGAGCGGTCAACCTTGGTCGGATCCTTGCCCGAGAAGGCGCCGCCGCCGTGACGCGAATAGCCGCCGTATGTATCTACGATGATCTTTCTTCCCGTAAGGCCCGTGTCGCCTGCAGGACCGCCTACGACGAAGCGTCCCGTGGGGTTGACGTAGATCTTGGTTGCATCGTCAAGAAGCTCCGCAGGAACAGTGGTTTTGATGACCTCACGAATTACGTCCTCGCGGATCTGCGAAAGCTCCACATCGGCGCTATGCTGCGAGGAGATAACTACGGTATCCACGCGAATCGGCTTGCCATCCTCGTATTCCACCGTGACCTGTGTCTTTCCGTCGGGACGGAGATATGGAAGTATGCCCTCCTTACGCACCGCCGTCAGCTTCTTGGCAAGCGCGTGTGCAAGCGAAATCGGAAGCGGCATAAGCTCGGGCGTCTCGTTGCAAGCGTAACCGAACATAAGACCCTGGTCACCGGCACCAATATCAAATTTGTCCGCCTCGCCGTTTTTCGACTCAAAGGATTGGTCTACGCCAAGCGCAATATCGGGCGACTGCTCGTGGATCGAGTTGAGCACCGCGCAGCTATCGCAGTCAAATCCATATTTGGCGCGGTCGTAGCCGATCTTTCGCACCGTCTCACGCACCACGCCCTGAATATCGACGTAAGCGTTGGTCGTGATCTCGCCCATAACCATAACAAGCCCTGTCGTGCAGGTGGTCTCGCAGGCCACGCGCGACATGGGGTCCTGTCTCAAAAACTCATCGAGGAGCGCATCCGAGATTTTGTCGCAGATTTTATCGGGATGTCCCTCGGTTACCGATTCACTTGTAAAAAGAATTCTTTCCATTTTCTTTCTCCTTTATCTTCCAAATAAAAAACTCACTTCGCCAGAGAAGTGAGTTTTTTCACCTCATCTGTCCGAATTTGGCACCTTACGTCACCGCAGGTTGCCGGGCTTCACAGGGTCGGTCCCTCCGCCGCTCTTGATAAGATTGTTTATATAGATTTAATTTTCTTCTTTTTTATTTTATCACATTTTTTGATCTTTTGCAAGAGGTTTTCACAAAAAATTACGCTTTAAACCACTCAAAGCGTCCGCCAAGCCCTAAAACAAGGAACAAAATACAAGCAACCAAAATGAAAAGACCAAGCACAAGGAAAATCACCGTCTTTGCGTTCATACGGTAGGAGGTGCTTCCGCTTTCAATCACGTGAACTCTACGAAGTGCTATGCAAATCGGTTTATACAGCACGAATACGATGGCAGCGTTTGCCAAAGCCTTGATCAGATTGAAAGACAACAACAGCGGCATCAAATCATAGACAACCGAACGCGAAACTCCCTGATAGATTGGAGTCACCAAAATATTCATCACAAGCATAATGCCCGTCATTGCAAAAACGGAAATGCCCAAGCCCAAAACGGCACCCGAAAGAGTCTTTTTGATGCGCGGCATATACAGATAAACAGCGCTGGCAATCGCGGCAAACGCGGCACTGCCAACGAAATTCATGAGAAAGCCCCAAGGTCCCGTTCCACTGATCGTGATCATTTCAATAAACGAAACGAGAAGCGAGATAACGATGCTGCTGAGAGGCCCAAATTGCATCGCGGCAATGGTGATCACCGCGTCCTTCACGTCAAAGGTAAGAAAACCGCCAATTCCGCCGATCTTCATAAAAAGCAAGGATATGTAAGCGATCGCCGTAAACATAGCAAGCGCCAAATATTTTCTGAGATTTTGATTTTTCATTGATTTGTGTTTTTCTCGAAAGAAAAAATCCCCCTTGATAGAATAAGGGAGAAGATACACCTATAGAGGCATTTCGCCTATTTCATATCTTCTCTCATCCGGACTTTACCGTCGGTTCGGGAATCTCACCCGATCGGCTCCCATGGAGTTCGCAGACTATACTGCCGGTATGGAATCTCACCAATCCCCAAAGATATTTTCAGCATACGCCGAGTCCTAAGACTCGGCGTATGTGATTGATTGAATTAAATTACTCAATGATGGTTGCTACGACGCCCGAACCAACCGTTCTACCACCCTCACGGATAGCGAAACGAAGTCCCTGCTCGCAAGCAATGGGAGTGATAAGCTCGACAGTCATGTCAACGTTATCACCAGGACGGCACATCTCAACTCCCTCGGGAAGCTCGATGGTACCGGTAACGTCAGTCGTTCTGAAGTAGAACTGAGGTCTGTAACCTGCGAAGAAGGGCTTCTTACGGCCGCCTTCCTTCTCGGTAAGAACGTAAACCTGACCTACGAACTTGGTGTGGGGGTTTACAGAGCCGGGCTTGCAAAGAACCTGACCACGCTCGATCTCGTCCTTAGCTATACCACGAAGAAGTGCACCAATGTTGTCACCAGCCTCTGCCTGAGGAAGAAGCTTGTGGAACATCTCAACACCGGTAACGGTGGTGTTCTTCTTCTCGTCGGAAAGACCAATGATCTCAACAACGTCACCAACCTTAACCGTACCACGCTCTACACGACCGGTAGCAACGGTACCACGACCGGAGATCGAGAATACGTCCTCGACGGGCATAAGGAAGTCAAGGTCTGCCTTGCGCTCGGGCGTGGGAATGAAGCTGTCAACAGCATC
>SVRO01000051.1 GCA_015064795.1 Oscillospiraceae bacterium
AGAAAAGAGAGCGAGCTCTCTTTGTCTGCCGCGTGGCTCGCGGCGTATATGTTCTTCTCGCTTTAGCGAGAAGAACCAAAATGACTTGGAGCCCCTTTACAATAAAGTTTTTGCAAATTTTGTAGTGAAAAATTCCAGAAAAGTTTTTGAAGGGTTCTTAGGGAAACTTTTTTCAAAAAGTTTCCCTAAGCGTCCCCCCTACAAATCAAAATTTATTTAGTAGGTTGGCGAATCGAGGTACCACACGCCGTCCACGAGGACGAAGCGGAGGTGTACGTTTAGGATATTGTCTTCATCGCCGACGAGGTAAGAATCAATCGAAAGGTTGACGTATTTTGCGCGACTGGGGCGAATGATCTTCATGGTGTCAAAGAGATAGCGACGCTGTGCACCGTCCAAAAAATCAAAGGGATCGTTCTTGCCGTCGGCATAGCGCAGAAGGAACATACCGTCCATGAGATAGCGCGCGGTGACGACCGTGCCCGAGGTGCTGTCGGCATAGCCGTCGAAGGCCATGGTGTAAACGCCGTCGAGGTATTTGGGGCTATAGACCTTGGCCGCCGCCTCCTTGATCTGATTGACGTCAAGGTAGCCTGTGTCGGTGGAGACGATCTCGTAGGCGGCGTAGCCCGCCGAAAGCTCGTCGTAGAGGCGGTGTGTCGTGGCAAATTCTCCGTCGCGCGCGTAGGTTTCAAGGCCCGCGCCGAAGAAGATGTCGTTGATGGCGTAGGAGGCCTCGATCAGCTCGACGAAGCGATCCTTGACCTCCTCCAGCTCAGGCGCACCGCAGGACGTAAGCGTCAGCGGCAACACAAGAAGCAGGGCAAGCAAAAGTGCAATGATTTTTCCTGTTTTTTTCATGCGGAATTTCCTTTCATTTAACGGTGCGGCAGAAGTCGATCCCGTAGTAAGCGAAGGCGCGAACGGCATCCTCTTCGATCCGCTCGCCCGAAACGAGAATGGGAACGGCGGGCGGACAGCTTACTGTGGGCGACGCAAGGATCCTTCCCACCGCCCGCTCGATCGGTACCGTCTCGGCGGCGGCCATCATGGCGGCGCGAGGGGAGAGACAGGCGGTCGGTCTTGCGACGTGCGGCGGTTCATCCTTTATGGGTGTTCTCTTGGGCAGAGATAGGAGCGCTTGCGCGAGCGTGTCCGTGTCCGCCTCGGTCGTTTCCGAGGAGAGCATCAGCACGAGAAAATCGGGGTCGGCAAATTCGCAAACGATGTTTTGGCTCTCAAGGTATTCCAAAATCTCCTTACCCGTGTAGCCGTAAGCTTTTGGCAGGAGTGTGAGCTTTAAGGGCTCGTCTCCCGTGAGCGTATAGTCTCCCTCAGCAAGAGCTTTTTTGAGCGCGGCGGCACGCGCCGCCGTGTCCGCGATCGTCTTGGGCAAACGCTCGGAAAGAAGCTTGTTGGTGTAGTCCAAGGACTGCAAGATAAGATACGAGGGGCTTGTGGACGCGAACAGCGCCAGGGCGGCCTTGGCCTCGTCGCGAAGCAGGCGCGGTGCGCTCTTGGCAACATGCAAATAGGCACCTCCCGTAAGTGTGGGGAGTGTTTTATGCGCGGAGTCGCAGACAAGGTCTGCTCCCAGATCCAGCGGGTGCAGGGAGGTGGGCAAAAATTTCAGATAGGCACCGTGTGCGTTGTCCACCAAAAGAAGCGTGCCGTGCTTTTTACAAAGCGCGGAGAGCGCGCGGATGTCCGAAAGGTTGCCGAGATAGTCGGGCGAGGTGATATAAAGCGCGGTGTAGTGCTTCTCGCCGAGCATCCTGTCGCATGTTTCGAGGTCGATATCACACGAGAGAAGGCCGAAGTCCTTTGAAAAGAGCCACTCGGTCTCGACGTCCACAAGGGCAACCGCCGACAAAAAGTTTTTGTGTGCGTTGCGTCCTGCGAGGACGCGCGGCGTTTCGCCACGGCTTTCAGCAAGCAGGCGCACGAGATAAAGCATGGCGCGGATCGCGAGCGACGAGCCCTCGGTGGAGTAAAACGTGGCTCCCGCTCCAAACAGGCTTGCGGCATTTTCCTCGCTCTCAAGGATGATTCCCTCGGCGTGATACAGGTCATCAGCCCCCGTGATCTCCGTGATGTCAAGCGGCTCGGCGCCGAGGTAGGTCTTGCCCTTATGCCCCGGCATATGAAGCCGCACTGCGTTTTTCGCGCGATAATTGGCTACAAAATCAAGAATCGGCGTATTCATGCCTTTTTCAGATAACGCTTGGCAATCTCCAGGTAGATCGCGCATTCCATACGCTTGCGGAAAAGCTCGCAGCCCGGCTTATAGATGCCCGTGATGCTGCCCGTGGCATGATAAGCGTTGGCGGCACAACCGCCCGAGCAATAGAGCTTGGCCCAGCAGTCCGCGCACTCGGGGCGCGAGTAGACGTTGCAGGCCTTGAATTCGTTCTGACGGGCGTTGTTGGTGACGCCGTCCCAAATGTTGCCGAGTTTAAAGCTTTCGTCGCCGACAAACTGATGGCAGGGGTAAAGGTCGCCCCAAGGGGTGACGGCCATATATTCGGTGCCCGAGCCGCAGCCCGAGATGCGCTTGTAGATACAGGGGCCGCCCTCAAGGTCGATCATGTAGTGGTAGAAGGTGAAGGGCTCGCCCGCTTTTTGTTTTTCAAGCATGAGGTCGGCCAGCTTTTCGTACTGCTCCTTGACGATTTCAAGGTCGCTTTCGGTAAGCGCACTCGGAGAGTCGGGCGCGCAGACCACGGGCTCCATGCTAAGCTCGCGGAAGCCGAGATCAAGCATGGTCTCGATGTCCTTGAGGAAATCGGGATTTTGGTGCGTGAAGGTGCCGCGCATATAGTAATTTTTGCCGCCGCGCGCCGCCACGAGCTCCTGGAACTTGGGAACGATCTTATCAAAGCTTCCGTTGCCCGCGTAGTCCACGCGGAAGCGGTCATGTACTTCTTTTCTGCCGTCGAGGCTTAAAACGACGTTAGCGCACTCGCGGTTGGCGAAGTCGATCACGTCCTTGTCGATCAGCACGCCGTTGGTGGTAAGCGTAAAGCGGAAATTCTTGCCCGCCGCCTTCTCGCGCTCCCGCGCGTAAGCCACCAGCTCCTTTACGACGTCAAAGTTCATCAGCGGCTCACCGCCGAAGAAGTCGACCTCAAGATTATGGCGCGTACCCGAGTTTTCGATAAGGAAATCCAGCGCGCGCTTGCCGGTTTCAAGGCTCATTATGGCGCGCTCGCCCTCGTACTTGCCCTGACTTGCAAAGCAATAGGCGCAGTTTAGGTTACAGGTGTGCGCCACGTGGAGACAGAGTGCCTTAATAACGCCCGAGGTCTTTTCCTTGAGCTTATTGGCCATGGGCTCGAAGCTGTCCTCCATAAAGAGCTTGCCTGCGTTCTTCAATGCCTCGATCTCGGCGTAGCACGCGGTAAGCTCCTCGCGCGTTGCCTCGGGAATGTGTGCGTATTTTTCTATGAGGGCATCAATGAGCTCGTCCTTCGGCGTGCTCTCAAAGCCGCCGATCAGGTCATATGCAATCTCGTCGACCGCGTGGATCGCGCCCGAATAGGTGTCGATGACGATGTTAAATCCGCCCTGTTTATATCTATGTACCATACTGTTCTCCTCCTATAAAGAAATGCCGCCTTCGCGGCGGCATTCTTTCGCGAGACTTATTTCTCCTCGCTCTTGTTTTCGCAATTCTGGTTTGCAATGCCACAGCTGGTCTTGCAAGCGGACTGGCAAGAGGTCTGGCATTCGCCGCAACCGCCGTTCTTTGCGCTCTGGCAAAGGCTACGCGTCTCGATGGTATCAATATGCTTCATATTCGTTTCCTCCATGGTATTTCAAATTTCATCGGAAATATTATATCACTACCTTTTCCAAAAGTCAATAGCTCTTGCAAAATTTCCTTGACAAAAGGGACAGGGATTGTTATAATGAAGAAAACCTATGTAGAAAGTGTAGGGAACTTTTTGAAAAAAGCTCCCTACGCCCCTCAAAAGCTTTCATGGCGAGACGGTGCCACGCTATAAAGTTTGTACAAACCCATGCAGAAAAAGTTTTGATCCAACTGTAACAAATTGGGGTTTGCGAAACAAATGCGGCACGTTTCGTGACGCAACCAATTTGTTAACCGAGGTCGCGAAGCGAACTCGTAAAAGCATGGCGGGGCGTGGGGCGGCGCGCTACATCGTCTCCCCGATAAATCAAAATTTAAAAAGAAAAATGGAGGAAGATATGAGCGATTTCGGTATTTACGAGCACGTAGTTACGCGCGAGACGGGACGGGGAACCAAGCTGGGAAGGGGCATTCTTTTGGTGCTTCTTTTTCTCGGCATTGCGGGACTTTTGTGGCTTGGGCTTGTATGGAAGATCTTCCCTTTGTTTTTGGGAATTTCGGTGGCGGCGGCCTTTTTGGCCTTTCTGCTTTTTAGGCGGTATTCGTCGCTCGAATTTGAGTATACCGTGGCCGAAGGGACGGTCACCTTTGCCGAGATCTACGGCAAGAGTGCGCGCCGTGTGATACACGAGGTCGACATTCGTACCTGCGTGGCAATCGCGCCCGAGGAGGACGCGAGGATCGCGGATTTTGAGGCGACGGATATCTATTACGCCGTTTCCTCGATGGAGGTCGAGAACGTATACGGCATGGCGTTTGAGTCGGCCAAGGGAAAAAAGACGGTGATCTATTTTGAGGCCACCGAGCAGGCACTCCGTATGTTCCGCGTCTACAATCCGCGGGCGACGGTGATGAAGACGGTACGATAAAAAGAAAGAGGACTTTTGGAAAAGTCCTCTTTCTTTTTCGCTTCAGGAAACCACGGCTTTTTTGAGTTTTTGCGCCCTTTCCTCACCACACAGCACCGAAACCAGCTCAAGCGCAAACGGGAGAGCCACGCCCATGCCCGCAGCGGTGATGATCTTGCCATCGCGTACCACCTTCTTGTCCGACAGGATAGCGCCGAGGAGCCCGTCCTCCATCGAGGGATAGCAGGTGGCCTCCTTGCCCGCAAGCAGTCCGCGCTTGCCGAGAATGGTGGGCGCGGCGCATATGGCCGCGATAAATGCGTTTGCTTTTATGGCGTTGTCGATTGCCGTTTGCACGACGGGCGAGGCGTCAAGATTCAAGGTGCCGGGCATACCGCCGGGCAGGATGATCATTTCGGCCGCGGTGTCGAGGGAGCCGTCCTCGCCCATGTCAGCATCCACCGTGATGCCGTGTGCGCCCGTGACGCGCTTCCCGCCCACACCGACCGTGCGGACGTCAAGTCCCGCGCGGCGCAGAACATCGACGGGGGTGAGTGCCTCGATCTCCTCGAAGCCCTCTGCCAAAAAGAGATAGATCATATCTGCTCCTTATTTTCCGAAGAAGGCGGCAAGAGCATCCATGCTCACTTCGCTCTCTTCTCTCGTTTCCAAATTCTTAATTTTGACGATGTTTTTTTCCAGCTCGCTTGCGCCGAGAATGACCACGTGCGAGAAATGCTCCTTGACGGCAAAGTCGATCTGCTTGCCGAATTTCTTCATGCCGACATACACCGTGGAGGTGATGCCTGCTTCGCGGAGTGCTTCGGTGACCGCGACGTAGTGTTCCATCGGCACATCGTCAAAGCGTGCCACCAGCACCTTGGTGCCTGCGGCGTAAAGATTGGGGACGAGGTTATGCGTGACGAGAAAGTTCTCAAGCGTCACGTCGCCCATGCCGTAGCCTACGCCCGAGATCTTGGCGTTCTTAACAAAAAGTCCCACCAAGTTGTCATAGCGGCCGCCGCCGAACATGGCGCGGTTGTTTTCGGGGGCCTCGTCAAAGACCTCGAAAACGGTACCCGTATAGTAGTCAAGACCTCTTACGATGCCGAAGTCGAATACGCAATACTTATCAAGGCCCGTCTTTTCGAGCAGGTCAAAGAGCGAAAGAAGCTCGCCCGATCCCACGGATTCGGGGCAGAGAGCGGTTGCCTCGCGCACGCTCATGGTATAAAGCGAATCGAGCGTTGCCAGCTTGTCCGCGTCAACGCCGAGCTCGGCCATATCCTTTTCATAAGCCTCGCGCGTGACCTTGCCCTTGCGGTCGACCACCTTGGAGATGCGGCGTGCGCCCTCGGTGTCGGTGTTGGCAATCGCGGCAATGACGTCGTTGAAGAAGCGGCGGTTGTTGATGTGAACGCGGAACATGCTCTCATCCGCGCCGAAGCTCTTGAGCATGCGGATGGCACTTTCAATGACGTCAAAATCCGCCTCAAAGCCGTCGCAGCCGAAAATATCCACGTTGAGCTGCCAAAATTCGCGGAGTCTGCCGCGCTGGGGACGCTCATAGCGGTACATATTGGGAATCGAGAACCACTTGAGCGGGTAATTCAGCTCGCCCGCCTTGGCGGCTACCATACGCGCGACGGAGGGTGTCATTTCGGGGCGGATCGCCAGCATTCTGCCGCCGCGGTCTACGAAATTATAGGTCTGCTCCTTGGCAAGCTCCTCGCCGCTCTTGGCAATGTAAAGCTCAAGCGACTCAAGCATCGGGGCGTTATATTCCTCAAAGGAGGAAAGCTCCAGGCTCTCGCGGATCTTGCCGAAGAACCAGTTGCGAAGCTTCATATCCTCGGGATAAAAATCACGTGTTCCCTTATAGGGTTGGGTAGAAATCTTTTCGTTGCTCATGTTTATGCCTTCTCTCATGTATTGTTATTTCCTATTTTATCATATTCTTTCGCGTTTGTCTACCTTATTTTGAAAAAAAGTGGGAGGGCTGAGCCCTCCCGAAAAAAGTGTTAACCGCAGCAGCAGGTGAGAATGAGAAGCGCGATGATGATGATCCAGATAGCGTTGTCGTCAAAAAGATTGCAAAGACAGTTGTTCATACTATTACCTCCAAAGATGATCGAGAGGGATTTTCCCATCTCAATAACATCATATGAACCCCCGCAAAAAAGGTGCGATTTTTTGTCGCAAAAGGTCGCATATAAATTGATGTTTATCGGTGACTTTATGTGGGGCTCTGCCCCACACCCCGCAAGTTTTTGAAAAAACTTGACTAAAACTTTTCTCGCATGGTTATGTGCAAACTTCACGTCATTTTGAGCCGCGTACAGCGCACGCGCAGAAAAGAGAGCGAGCTCTCTTTGTCTGCCGCGTGGCTCGCGGCGTATATGTTCTTCGCACAAGGTGCGAAGAACCAAAATGACTTGGAGCCCCTTTACAATAAAGCTTTTGCAGACTTTGTCGTAAAAAATCCCAGAAAAGTTTTTGAGGGTGGTAGGGAACTTTTTTCAAAAAGTTCCCTACACGTTCTCTCCCCGATAAATCAAAATTTGAAATGCTATACAAATGCGTAGGGGGGCTTTTTGAAAAAGTCCCCCTACGTTTTATTTCGTTACTCTGCCATGGCGGCGGTTTTCATTTCCTCGGTTTGTTCGGCGTTTTTGTTGACCTCGTCGGGATCGTGGTAGGTGTCGACCACCTGCTTCATAGCGCGCTTAACGATGGCGGGCGTTCCGTTGGCGGCAGCCTCGGCAAGCGTTTGGAGCTTGTCGGCCACCTCGTTGCGCGTAAGGCCCTTGTCGCGCTCGACGAAGATCATATCGTTTTCGGTCTTGTCCAGCTCCTCGGTCTTTACTAAAAGCTCCTCGTAGAGCTTTTCGCCTTCTCGGAGACCGATCTCCTGAATATCGATATCGCGGTAAGGCTCAAAGCCGCTCATGCGGATCATATCCTCGGCAAGCTGAAGGATCTTTACGGGCTTGCCCATATCCAGAACGTAAAGCTCACCGTTTTTGGCCATGGCGCCCGCCTCAAGCACAAGCTGTGCCGCCTCGGGAATGGTCATGAAATAGCGAATGATACGGAAATCGGTGATGGTGACGGGGCCGCCGTTTGCAATCTGACGGCGGAAGAGAGGAATCACCGAGCCGTTGGAGCCCAGCACGTTGCCGAAGCGAACGGCGGTGAACTCGGTGGCACTTCCTTCGCGGCTCTGCACGATCATCTCGCACATTCTCTTGGAGGCACCCATAACGTTGGTGGGATTGACCGCTTTATCGGTCGAGATCATAATGAATTTCTTCACACCGTGCTTTTCGGCGGCATTTACTACGTGTAAGGTGCCGAACACGTTGTTCTTGATGGCTTCGGCGCAGTTATGCTCCATTAAAGGAACGTGCTTGTGCGCGGCGGCGTGAACCACGATGTCGGGGCGGTAGGTTGCCATGACCTCGTCCACGCGTTCGGGCTCGCGCACCGACGCGATCTCAACCTCAAGGTCAAGCTCGCCGCCGTATTTCAGCTTCAGCTCTTGCTGAATATCGTAGGCATTGTTTTCGTAGATGTCGAGAACGATCAGCCGCTTCGGTGCGAATTTGGCAAGCTGACGGCAGATCTCGCTGCCGATCGAGCCGCCGCCACCCGTAATGAGAATGGTTTTGCCGCGGTAAAAGGCGCTGGTTTTTTCGTCGTTGATCTGAATGGGATCGCGGAACAGAAGGTCTTCGATCTTGAAGTCGCGCACGATGGGCTTTTGATTGGTGTCGTAGGAGGCAAGCATGTTTGTGCTCTCCTCGGAGAAGGGCTGCTCGTAGATCATCACCTTGAAGCCCCGCTTGGAGTAAAGGTCAAATAGCTCCTGCCTTCTTGCCGCATTTCGCTCGGGAATCGCAACGATTACGTGTGTGACACCAAGCTTACGCAAGATTTCGGTTGCTTTTTGGGGAGAGTATACGTTCAGATCGTTGACCTTTTTCCCGATCTTTTCCTTGTCGTTGTCAATAAAGCAGCACGGCGTGTAGAGAGAGCTTTTGGAAGCCTTCAGCTCGTCTGCCAAATAATAGCCGTTCGTGCCCGCACCGATGATCGCGCATTTGAATTTTTCGATTTCGGAGCAAGCTGTACTTTTTTCGGCATGATGCGGTGCGAGGTAGCGATAGATGTACTGATAAAGAAATCTTTCGCAAAGCGTCAAAAGACATCCCGTTGCCACAAGCGAGAGTGCCAACCAGGGTGTGAGACGAAAATTCTGCGGAAGCAGGGCGTATGCAAGAGCGAGATAAAGTAAGCCGCCCAAGAAATCGGCCAAAACAAGACGCATATAAGCACCAAGCGAGGAGTAACGCACGATCTGCCGATAGATGCCACAGATCGTGCGCATAACGTAAACGCAGGCAAACAAAACGAGGAGCCCAAGCGGGCGCACGTTCTTGCCAAGCAAAAGCACACACAAGACGGAAAGACAGAGAGTCGCGATTGCGTCGATTGCCAACAGCATGAGCTTTCGGTATTTTAACTTTTCAAAAAAGTCAAGCATAGTTTTTCCCTTCGTGTTGATTTTTTTGGAGAACTATAGTAAACGAATCGTATTGAATTTTTTATGAAACTTATACATAAATCAAAAATATTATAGCATAATATATAATCCTTGTCAACAATAAAAACATAGAGCAAGTGAAATTTGTTTGCGAAATTTGCGTTAATACTTGACAAAATCACAAAAAGTGATATAATGCCAACTGTAGTTGTTGCAATTTTGCATTTGTGGCGAACATTTGGGTTGCCGCCCGGGAAAGAGGTAAATATGAAAAAACACGGACTTTGTGTGGTTGGAAACGGCGGTATGGGCGATTGGCACGTCAGACGCGCACAGGCGGGTGACGTTGTCGAGGTGATCGCGGTACACGATATTAAGGAATCCCGAAACGTTTTTGCCGAAGAAATACGTGGTGTAAAGGCGTATCGAACGCTGGAGGAGGTTTTGGCCGACAAGAGCATTGAGATCGTCACAATCGCAACGCCTAACGACGTGCACGAGAGCATTGCGATTGCCTGCATGGAGGCAGGAAAGCACGTCATTTCCGAGAAGCCCGTTACGCTTTCGGTGGCTTCGCTCGAACGCATGATCGCGGCATCCGAGCGGTATGGTGTGAAATTCTCGGTGCATCAGAATCGCCGTTGGGACGCCGATTATTTGGTGATGAAGCAGCTCTTTGAAAAGCAAACCATCGGTGAGACGCTGAATATCGAGTCAAGAGTTCACGGCTCGCGCGGCGTGCCGGGAGATTGGCGCACCATGAAGCAGTATGGCGGCGGTATGCTTTACGACTGGGGCGTGCATATGATCGACCAGCTTTTAATGCTTTTCAAGGACGTGAAGCTTAAATCGGTCTTCTGTCAGTGTGACCATATTACCAGCAACGAGGTGGATGACGGCTTTAAGCTGACGATGTGGTTCGAGAACGGTGCGCGCGCCTATATTGAGATCGGGACCTACAATTTTATTATCCTTCCGCGCTTTTATATGCAGGGCCGTCACGGTACGGCGCTCATTCCCGATTGGGGCAAGCCTTGTCAGGTGGTCGAGTGCTTCGGTTGGGAAGAGAAGAACGTCACGCCGATTCAGGCGGCGGCAGGTCTTACGAAGACCATGGCACCTCGTAACGAGGTCACCACGAAGAGCTATGAGATCGCACTCCCCGAATCCGATCCCCACGATTATTATCGCAATTTCTGCGCGGCGATCGAGGGTCGAGAGGAGCAGATCGTCACGCATAAGCAGATGCTTCGCGTGATGCGTGTGATCGAGGCGGCGTTTGAGTCGGATGCCAAGAAGCAGGTTATTGCATTTGAGGAATAATTAAAAATCGGGCGGTCAAAATCATTTGGCCGCCCTTACTTTAATGAACAGAAAAGTCTTGACAACAGAGAGGAATTGTGCTAAAATAGCAAGCGTGACGATTTCTAAAACAATTTAATACAGAGAGTTATCGAAGCGGTCATAACGGGTAAGCGCACAAAAAACGATTGCGTATCGTTTTTTGAAGCGTGTCACGAAAATAAGGAGTTTTGAAGCAAGGCTGTGCCTTGCGCGCAAAACGACTATATTTTCGGAAGGGCAGGGGCTTGAAAACCGTAGGGATTGCTTTGTAGCACAATATAAAAACTTAATATTTTACACGGAGGGTTATCGAAGTGGTCATAACGAGGCGGTCTTGAAAACCCGCGCGTAACTGTTCCTTTTGTTCCCTCAAAATCCTTGTAATATCAAGGGTTTTCGGCATTTTCCATCATACAAAAATTTCATAGTTCTCT
>SVRO01000052.1 GCA_015064795.1 Oscillospiraceae bacterium
CCCTTTTACAATAAAGTTTTTGCAGACTTTGTCGTAAAAAATTCCAGAAAAGTTTTTGAAGGGTTCTTAGGGAAACTTTTTTCAAAAAGTTTCCCTAAGCGTCCTCCCTACAAATCAAAATTTGAAGTTTTTTATTCATCCAAATTTTTCTTGACAATTCCCGTACTTAAGGTGTATAATAGAGAAGTAACTTTTGGAAGGGAGGGCTCGGCTTATGGACGAAATGCTGGAACAAAAATACGAGGAGTTAAATGCGCTTCTCTCGGAGAAAAAGCACCGACTATTTTTGGAGCTTGCTGGGGATCTCTCTCCCGTTGACCTTGCCGACTTTTTGGCCTCCCTTGACGACGAAACGCTCCTCACCGCCTTCCGTTTGCTTCCCAAGGATGTCGCGGCCGACGCCTTTGCGGAGCTGGACTCGGACGTGCAGGAGACCGTCATTCGCTCGACCACCGACACGCGTCTCGGCCAGATTCTCGACGAGCTTGCCGTGGACGATGCCGTTGACGTCTTGCAGGAGCTTCCCGCAAGCCTCGTCAAGCGCGTTCTTCGCCGCGCCTCGCCCGAAACACGCGCCCTGATCAACAAATTTTTAAGCTACCCCGAGGGATCGGCAGGTAGCGTGATGACCGCCGAATTTTTAAGCCTTAGCGAAAACTTCACTGTAAAACAGGCCATCGAACACATTCGCGGCACGGGTATCGACAAGGAGACCGTCTACATGGCCTACATCACCGACGGCCGCTCTATGCTGCGAGGCATCGTCTCGTTGCGTGACCTTCTTTTTGCTGCGGAGGACACGCGTATCGGTGACATTATGGAGACCGATATTCTTTCAGCAACCACCCTCGAACACCGAGAGGTTGCCTCGGAGCTCATCTCGCGTTATGACCTTTTAGCGCTTCCCATCGTGGATAACGAGGGACGTCTTGTGGGTATTATCACGGTCGATGATGCCGTAGACGTCTTAAAGGAGGAGGCAACCGAGGACATTGAGAAGATGGCGGGTATCGCCCCCTCGGATAAGCCCTATATGAAGGACTCGGTCACCTCGATCTATAAAAAGCGAATTCCGTGGCTGCTTTTGCTGATGCTTTTGGCCACCTTTACGGGCGGTATCATCTCGCACTTCGACGGTCTGCTCGGAAGCTACGTGCTTCTCACCGCCTTCATGCCCATGCTGATGAATTCGGGCGGTAACGCGGGCGGACAGACATCGGTTACGGTCATTCGTGCCCTCGCACTCGACGAGGTACAGCTGCGCGATATCTTCCGCGTGTGGTACAAGGAGCTGCGCGTGGCATTGATCTCGGGCATTACGCTTGGCGTTGTGAATTTTATCAAAACCATGCTGATCGACTTCCGCTGCGACTTCTCGCCCGAGCATCTTTTGACGGCGGCCATTGTCAGCCTGACGCTCGTTTTAATTCTTCCCGTGGCCAACCTCATCGGCGCGTCGCTTCCCATCTTGGCCAAGCGCCTCGGCTTCGACCCTGCCGTCATGGCAAGCCCGTTTATCACCACCATCGTGGATGCCGTTTCGCTGCTGATCTTCTTTTCGTTGGCAACGCTTTGGCTGTAACAAAAAACCAATACAAAAGAGCAAACAGCGTATGTTTGCTCTTTTTTCCGTAACAGAAGCTCAAAAAAAGCACCGCGCTTTTATAGCGCGGTGCAAAAGGAAAGACTATGTTAACCAATCGAATCAAGTGCTGTCAAAAGGTCTACAAGCAGACCGTCCCAATAGTCCTTGTTACTGTCGATGTACTGCTGAATATCGTACTCGTTGTCAAGGCGGCGGAAAATAGCACTGATACTGCCAAGGCTTCCCGTCGACCAAGCAAAGCCGAAGGAGAATACAAAGGAGTCAAGAATACGGTCGTACATCTCCGCGTCGGCTGCCTCTCTGGAATAGTGACCCTTAATTACGGTCTCGTAGTATACGGGCAATACCTTCTTATAGCTTTCAGCCGAGAGAAGCTCAAGTGCGGCACTCACCATAGCTGCTCTTTCGTCGCTAAGATTGGAGCAAACAGCAAGAGCCGATACAGCGTTTACAAAGCAAGTACGGTAATCTTCCTGCTCCACGTCATACTTCGGAATGGGAAGCACACCGTAGTTTACCGTAGAAGCCTTCATTTCGGCACCGTAGTCGAGGCACTGCGTATAGAAGAGAACGTTACCGTTCTCAAGAGTGGTCTCCGCCGAATTCGGATCTCCCGAAGAAGGCATGTAGCCGCCCTCGTTATTGAACACGCCGCGCACCTTCTCGTAAGCGGGAACGGTGTGGCTGTTAACGAGAACGATCTCGGGCTCACCGTATGCGTCGGGACGCGTAAAGTCAAGTCCCATTGCCAATGCCCAAGCATCCATCTGACCTGCACCGGAACCAAGGCTCTTGATACCCACAACGTCACCACCGTCAACAACACCGTTGGAGTTCACGTCGTCCCAACAGTTCGAAACGTAGTAGGTCATCTGATCTGCCGTCCACTCACCGTCTCTTACGAGCTGGTAAAGCGTTGCATCTCTGTCATCGGGATACTTCTGGTTAAAGAGATCGCGGTTGAAGAATACACAAACACCGCCCGCAACCTGCGAAAGTGTAAGCGAACCGCCCGCAAAGTAGAGCGCACCGTAAACGCTCAACTCATCCACAAGCGACTTGTTCCACCAAGGCTTCTGGAAATTGATATAGCCGCCCTCATCCTGCGAAAGCGAGAGGAGGTTGTAGTAGATACCCTCCTTAGCAAGCGAGGTACCCGACGAAAGATAGAAGGCCGCACCGTCGTAGTCTCCCGTATTGGTCAAAACCGATACCGAAAGCGCATTGTTCCACTCGGTAAACGGATAATCACCCTTCTGAGCAATGGACTTGATCTTTACGCCAAGACGGGTCTCGACATCAATGTTACGGTAGTGGATCTCATCATAAACAGGATCGTTCAAGAATTCTTCGCAAGACAGCTCGTACTTATATATATTCGAAGCGTCGCGAACCAAAAAGTTGATCGTCTCCCCATTGTACTTGAGGTCGGTGGGAACGGTGTCCTGCTCTTCCAAGCGGTCGTTCTCATCATCCACAGGCTTACTTTCCTTGGGCTGTTCTGTGGTCTCATCGGGCGTATTACCGCAAGCGGCAAACATCGAGAGAAGCATCAAAAGCGCAAGAAAAAGAGAAAGAATCTTTGCAAATTTCATGTTTTTCCCCTTTCAATTTGTATTTGGTTCTATTATTTTATCACAAAAGAAGAGAAATTGCAAGCGTTTTTGTGAAATTTTCCAAAAATTAAACCAAAAAGCACCGCACTTTCATAGTGCGGTGCAAAAATCAAAAGGTTGGACTGCTTTTTAAAGAAAAATTCCCCGAAAAAAGATCACAAGACCAATAACGATCAAGATGGCGCCGCCAAAGATGGATGCCTTACCCGACAGAGCCAAACCAAAACGCTTTCCAAGCTCAATACCAACAAAGCATACAAGAAAAGTAACGATTCCGATAATCAACGTACAAAGCAGAGCAGGAAGAAAGGTATAATTCGCAATCGTAAAACCAACGGTCAGCGCGTCGATCGAGGTAGCAAGCCCCTGAACGAGAAGTGCCGTCAGCGTAGCACCACCCACGCGACACTCCCCCGCACCGCTATGGCAACGGATACCCTCCCACAGCATTTTTCCGCCGATATAACCGAGAAGCGCCAACGCGATCCACGGAATAAGGGGCGCAAAAGCCTCGAATTTTTGCGCCATGGTATGCACGCATATCCAACCGATCAACGGCATCAGTGCCTGAAAAACGGAAAAAATTCCCGCCACGCCGCACATTCTCACAATTTTCATTCGCGGCTCGGCAAGTCCGTTTGCAAGCGAAACCGAAAAGGCGTCCATCGCAAGCCCAAGGCCCAAAAAAAGGCCGGTGCCGATCAAAACGGCCGTATCTCCCATCTTCCATCTCCCATTTCTTAAAACAGGCCGAAGCCTTTCGCAAAAGGCCTCGGCTCGCATCATTTTTTGCAAAAAATCTTGCGCAAAAGCTTTCCCACCGCATGTCTTACACGCACAAATGCCACGCGAAGCGGATAGCAAGCCACCCAAACTCTCGCGTAAAGCAAATACCAACGGCTTTCGATCGCCACGTACCGTTTTCCGCGGCGAAACCCCGAAAGCACGCCGACAATATCATCGTCGGTCACGTCATATTCCTTCTCCGTACAGTTGTCGCCACAAATAACGTAGCCCTTCTCACGCACCGCAACGATTCGGTGAAGCACGTAAGCTTCGCCTTTGCGATATAGCGGAACGTCGTATTTTTTCAACGGCTCCGACAAGGGAGAGATCAGGATCGTGTCCTTCCCCGCTCTTAGCATCGGGCGCATGCTGACACCTCTCGTCAATCCCACGTATATGCCGTCTCGCCTCAAATATTCCTCGACGGAAAAATTTTCACTCATGCTGCACTCGCGTCAGGCATGGGAATGAGCGGGAACAGATATCCGGAATCCGTCGTTTCCGAGGGCTTCGGTTCGGTCTCCTCGGGTCGCGTGGTTTCTTCGGGACGCGTAGTCTCCACAGGTCTTGTGGTCTCCACAGGTCTTGTAGTCTCCACAGGCCTTGTCGTCTCCACGGGACGCGTAGTCTCCACGGGCTTCGTAGTGATCGGAGGCGTCGGCACCCATGGGTGATCGGGCAGTGCGTCCGCGGTCGTGCTTTCCTCCGCCTTCGTTGTCTCGGTCGGCTTCGTGGTCTCGGTCGGCTTCGTCGTTTCGAGCGGCTTCGTCGTTTCGAGCGGCTTCGTCGTTTCGAGCGGCTCGGTCGTGGTCTCCTCGGGCTCAACCGTCTCCACATCGGGCTCGGTGATCTCCGAGGGCGTCGCGGTCGACTCCTCGGGCTCGGTCGTCTCGGGTGCCGTTTCGGTGGTATCCGGCTTAAAAATACCGTTCAGCTTGAGCTCCAGCTCCAAAAGCGCGTCACACGAGCAAAGCGTTACAGCAAAAAAAATACACAAGAGGAAGATCAAAATATGCTTTTTCATAAAAATCCCCCATTATTCATTGCGATTGTTTCCATTATACAACATTTTTTTCGTTTTGTCAATCGTTTTTTTTTGCGAAGCGGAAATGCAATATGGAAAATGTTGTTCTTTTTCTCTTGACAAGCACGAAAAAATATGCTATCCTTGTTTCATCAATAGGAAAGGACCGTCACCCATGAAGATCGTACAAACACACTCCTCCAACCGCGAATTTGCCAGCCAAAAATATTTGGAGATCGGCAACTGCGGTCTCTGTACTGACATGACCACCCGCATTTTCTCCGAAAACCGCAAGGGACGCAAGGACTATCACCTGCTTTACCTCGTGGACGGAACCATGTATTTTGAGTTTTACGGCAAACGCGTCGATCTCGGTGCGGGCTCCCTTGTTCTCTTCCGTCCGGGCGAGCCGCAGGTATACGGCAGCTACGACGGCGACTCAGTTTCTTACTATTGGTCGTACTTTTCGGGCACCTCTGTGGAGGACGTATTGGCCGACTGCGGTTTTTCTACAGGCAACCACTTTTTCATCGATGTGGACGGCGGCATTTGCAAGGCGCTCAACCTGATCATCAAGGAATATACTTACGGCGAATATTGCCACGTTACCAAGTGCAATTCGCTCTTTATCCTGTTGTTTGCCGAGATGGCTCGTCTGACCGATCGCGCCGCCAAGGAGAGTGAGCGCTACGATATGCTCCTCCCCGCCCTTAAGGCCATGGAGCAAAATTACCGCGTTTGGTACAAGAACGAGGAATATGCAAAAATGTGCGGCATCAGCAAATACCACTTCATTCATCTTTTCACAAAGTGCAAGGGATGCTCGCCCTCCAAATACAAATCCGACCTTTTGATGCAGAAGGCGCACGAATTGGTTGGCATCTCCGAGCTTCCGATGGGTGAGATCGCGGAAATGCTTGGCTTTGAGGATGCTCTTTATTTCAGTAAAAAATTCAAGGCCTACTACGGCGTGTCCCCCTCGCAATACCGCAAGCAGATGTTGGAGAGAGACCGCCATGCTTGAGCTTTCACACGTTAGCTTTTCTTACGGGAAAGGCAAGCCAAACATTCTTACCGATGCGACGCTTACCGCACCCGACGGCACCTGCACGGTGCTCGTAGGCGAAAACGGCGCGGGCAAAAGCACGCTCGTGGGACTCCTTGCAGGAACACTTAAAGCAGATCGCGGCCGCGTGACGCATACGGGACGCCTTGGCTACTTGCCGCAGGAGTCTGCCCTTCTTGACGACATGACCGCACGCGAAAACCTTCTCTTTTTTTCCAATCTTTACGGGGTTCCAAAGCCAAAGGACAAAGAGCTTCCCTTCGGCGTTGCGGAATTTCTCGACAAAAGAGCGGGCGAGCTTTCGGGCGGCATGAAAAAGCGGTTAAGCCTTGCCTGTACTCTGCTTGGCAACCCCGACACGCTTCTTCTTGACGAGCCCTGCGCCTCGCTTGACGCCCACAATCAAAAGCTCTTGACCGACATTCTCCAAGACCTCCGCCGAAACGGCAAATGTATCCTTTATATCGGTCACAATGAGGAAGAATACCGCGCTTTTTGCGACAAACGCTATCGGCTTTGTGACGGCACCGTCGTCGAAGACCTTCTTTTTTGATTTTTCGCAAGACGCCCATTGACAATCGCATGATTGTGTGCTATAATAGAGAAAAGGAGATCTCTCTGCACGCAAAGCGGAAATTTCTCTCCAAAAATGAAGAAAGGAACAATATCATTATGAAAAAAACGACTCTTCGCATTTTAACCGCGCTTCTGGCCCTTCTTTTTGTCCTTACGGCCTTCGTCGGTTGTAACAAAAAGGTTTCCAAAAACCCCGACCAAGCGGTTTTGGATGCCATAAACACCAATCAGAAATTGGCCGAAAAGAGTGATCTTCACAAAAAATTTGAAGGATATGCAGAATTCAATTCGGTTGAATACAATATTGCCATAGGCGACCTCATCGGCTCGCTTTTCTCCTCTTTCATGGGCGGCATGGACGTTTCTCTCACCAGCACGATCGATCTGAACATGAAAATGCTGACAAGCGACGACCACAACTATGCCGTGTTGGCTCTTCTCTTGAACGACGCCGACTTTGTACGCATTGACGCTCACGCAACCACAGAGGAGCTTGCTCTTGCCTGCGAAGCACTTTTGGGCAAGACCGCATTCGGCGCAAAGCTGGACGATCTGTTCGATCTTTTTGGGGATCAGCTTGGCGCATCCATGGATATGTCTCTGGCAGAGCTTACGGAGATGAGCGCCAAGAGTGCGGAAATCACCAAGGATCTGGAAAAGATCCTCGAAAAATATAAAGAGGTTGCCATCAAGGCTCTCTTTGAAAACGCAGACGCAACGCGTACGGAGGAGACCGTCAAGGTAGGCGGCGATTCGGTTGAGGCCGTGATCGTTAAGGCAACCGTTGACGAGGAACGCTTCACGCAGGCACTCAAAAAGCTTTACGAAACCTATAAGGCCGACACCAAAACACGCGAGACCGTAGAGGATATCTTGAAGCTTTACGGCTCCACCGACGCCGATATTGCCGACATCTACGACGGAATCGAGGAGCTTTGGGCAAATAACGACTTCGCCGAGGATACGGTTGAGCTTACCTTCACCATCCACAAAAAGAACGGCAATCTCATGGTAGTCTCGCTCTATAGTCCCGAAGAGGACGAGAACATCTCGCTTACGCTGGGCGTAGACCCCGTGAACCCCACTTACTTCGCATTTGATGCCGCTAACGAGTTCTCTCTTGCTTACCTTGTGACCGAAAACACCGCCGAGAGCTATAAAGCAGAGCTTTCGATCGACGTAGAGGGCGAAAAGGTAGACTTCCCCATCTCGTATAACAAGACCACGGACGAGTATACGATCTCCTTTGAGGTTGAGGGCCAAACGTTCGAAATCCTCGGTAAGCTTACGGCAGAAACGGACATTTTCTCCTTCTCGATCGACCAGATGGATCTCGTAATTGAGGGACAGCCCGTCTCCTTGAAGACCGGAATCTCGCTCACCATGACAAAGAGCAACGAAAAGATTCCCGCTATGCCCGAGTACACCGACGTCACCGAGATGTCCGAGGAAGATTTTGCCGAGCTTGCAGGCGAGCTTCAGACCAAGCTCAACGAGCTTCTGACGCTTCTGCCCACCGACATTCAGTTCCTGCTCGGCAGTCTGATGGGCGGCGGAATTTATTAAACACAACGGGGAAACTTCGGTTTCCCCTCTTTTTTGGAGCAACACATGAAAACGAGAACCCTTCAAGGCATGCTATATCGGGACGGGCGGCTTTTTGCGGCTTCCCTTTGGCGCGCCCTTCTTCTGTGCGCGCTTTTTGCCGCGCTTTGCGCGGCACTTCTCCTCACCGTGCTGGCCGCGATCCGCGAGGAGAACGAGGCCCCCGTTGCCCTCGCCCTCGTGGACGAGGACGGCAGCCTTGCCAGCCATATCGTACTAAATTACATTAGTAACCAAAAGAACATGGCCTCGCTCGTAACCATTCAAAAGACCGACGCCGACGAGGCATTGGCAGGGGTGGAAGCAGGAAAATTCAGCGGTGCCGTCATTCTCCCGAAGGACTATCTGAACGCCATCATGGTGGGCGATTTCACGCGCGGCAAGGTGCTTTTGTCCGACGGCACGCTGATCGACGCCTCGCTCATTCGCCGCGCCGCTTCGATTGGGGAAGGACTCATTCAAATGGGACAGTACGGCGTGTTTGCAGGTGCCACGGCCGTCCTTGGAGACGCCGAAGCGCGCAAGATCTATGACGCGTATATTTTGAAGATCAACGACACGCTTTTCTATGAGGCAAGCACCGCCGCTGACCGCTACGTCACCGAGCAGGAGACCGCTTATGTTTCCTCGTCCCTCCCGCTTGTCGAGCATACCGTTCTCCTGATGCTCCTCTCGCTCGCCTCGCTCACGACCCTCTTTTTTTACCGCGCGCAGAGCACCGACCTCTCGCCCGCGCTTGCGGCAAGGCTTCGCGCGTCGGGCGTCGGAACGGCAACCTTCGTTCTGCCGAAGATACTCTACGCCCTCTTGTTCCGCCTCCTTCTTTGCGGCGTGGCACTTTTTGCATTATCAAAGCTTTTCACGCTGACACTTACTCCCGTCGCACTCTTGCTTTTCGCGGCGGCACTTGTACTGTCTTCGGTATTCGATACCCTGCTCTCGCTTTGTCTTGCGGGCAACCGCTTCGGCATTTTGATCCTCTCGCTTTTCCTGCTCGTGCAGATGTTTTTTGCGGGAGGACTTATCCCCTTGCACTATCTTGCCGCTCCCCTTCGCGCAATCGGACGCGTTCTGCCGCTCGGACTTTCGCTGGGGCTCGCTTCTCCTATTTTTAAAGCAGCTGCCTCTCCCCTCTCGCTCGTGTGGCTTGCCCTGTGGGTAGTTCCCCTGTGTTTTCTCGCGCACCGACGCCTGCGTAAGATCTGTACGGAAGGAGGCCGCGCGAAATGAGCTTTCTTTTTCTTGCTTTCAAGCGAATGCTACGCTCGCTTCCCTTCCTGTTGTCGCTCCTTTTGCTTACGCTCACGGTAACGGCAAGCCTTTTCTGTGATCGCGTGATCGAGCCGCAAGGCGCGGGCTACGTCGCGCTGTCGGGCGGCACCGAGTCCGAGGCCGTACAAGCGGGGCTCTCGGGGCGCGGCTTTGTGCGCTATGAGACCGAGGAGGAAATGCGACATGATATCGAAGCGGGGATTCTTGCCTGTGGCGCGGTCTTTGCTCCCGACCTTGAGTCGCGCATCACCTCGGCCAGCCTTGAAAAAAGCGTGCGATTTCTGACCTCGCCCACGGCAACTCTCCCCACGATGTTCCGTTTGGAGATCGTGACCGAGCTGCTTTTGGCAGCGGCTCCCTATTTCAGTCTTCCCATTTTGGAAACGCTGGCCCCAAGCACCGATCTTCGCGACGAGGTCGTATCCGCTTATCACGAGGAGCTACAAAGCGGCACGGGCTTCGTTTTCGACGTGGAAACGGTTTCGGGAAAAGTGCCAGACGAGCTGGGCTTCGCCCTTTCGCTCGCCGTATGTCTGCTCTCGCTCTTTCTCTTTTTCCTGCCCCTTTTGCAAAGTTGCCGCCTGTATCAGCCCGAATATCGCGCGCTGGTACGGCGCATCGGAAGTAAAAACGCACTTCTCACCGTTTTTTTGCCCGAGGCGGTTGTTTCGTTTCTCCTGACGCTCCTTGCCCTCTGTATAATTTTGCCGCTTGGCGCAGTCCTTTCGGGAAAAGTCCGATTTATAGAATGGCTGCTGCCTGCAATCATTTCGGCTTCTCTCTCGGCTTCGCTCGGCCTTCTTCTGCCGACCGTCATTCGCCGTGCCGACACGCTGCAGATGCTCACCGTTCCTACTCTTTTGCTCACGCTCGTGCTTTGCCCGCTCTTTATGAACGTGGCAAATCTCCTGCCCGCCGCAAGATTTGTGCAACCGCTTCTTCCAACCTATTGGATCTTTGCCGCGAAAGAAACACCTCTCCTTTGGGGCGGTATCGCGCTCCTGGCGCTTCCCCTCTCCGCACTCTTGCTTTCTTTCACGCTCCGCAGCATTGACAAACCGCACAACATGTGATAAAATAGATTTTCAAATTGATGTTTGTAGGGGGACGCGTAGGGAAACTTTTTGAAAAAAGTTTCCCTACCACCCTTCAAAAACTTTTCTGGAATTTTTTACGACAAAGTCTGCAAAAACTTTATTGTAAGGGGGCTCCGAGTCATTTTGGTTCTTCGCACCTTGTGCGAAGAACGTATACGCCGCAAGCCACGCGACAGACAAAGAGAGCTCGCTCTCTTTTCTGCGCGTGTGCTGTACGCGGCTCAAAATGACGTGAAGTTTGTGCGCGCCCATGCAGGAAAAGTTTCGGTCAAGCCTTTTTAAAGGCTTGCGGGTTCCAAGGGCAG
>SVRO01000053.1 GCA_015064795.1 Oscillospiraceae bacterium
CGAAGAACCAAAATGACTTGGAGCCCCCTTACAATAAAGTTTTTGCAAACTTTGTAGTGAAAAATTCCAGAAAAGTTTTTGAGGGTGGTAGGGAACTTTTTTCAAAAAGTTCCCTACACGTTCTCTCCCGATAAATCAAAATTTGAAAAAGTTTGAAAATTCTCTTGACAAAGTTGGGTGTATGGTGTATAATGATGTATAAACATTCACAACTAATGGATATTTATGCAAAAAGGAGAATAAAAAATGGATAAGACGAATATTAAAAAGGTCGTACTTGCGTATTCGGGCGGCCTGGATACGTCGATCATCATTCCGTGGCTGAAGGAAAACTATAATAACTGCGAGGTCGTGGCCGTTTCGGGCAACGTCGGCCAGGCGGACGAGCTGGAGGGCCTTGAGGAAAAGGCACTCAAGACCGGTGCATCCAAGCTGTATATCGAGGATCTCACCGACGAATTTGTCGACGATTACATCATCCCCACCGTACAGGCAGGTGCTCTTTACGAGGAATACATGCTGGGAACGTCCTTCGCACGCCCCATCATCGCCAAGAGAATTGCCGAGATCGCCATTGCTGAGAAGGCCGACGCCATCTGCCACGGCTGCACGGGTAAGGGCAACGACCAGGTGCGTTTCGAGCTTGCCATCAAGGCATTCGCACCCGATATGCCCATCATCGCGCCCTGGCGTGAGTGGGATATCAAGTCGCGCGAGGAGGAGATCGAATACGCCGAGGCGCACAACATCCCCCTCAAGATCAACCGCGAGACCAACTACTCCAAGGACAAGAACCTTTGGCACCTCAGCCACGAGGGACTTGACCTTGAGGACGCAGGCAACGAGCCGCTTTACGAGAAGAAGGGCTTCCTCGAGATGGGCGTTTCTCCCATCGACGCGCCCGACACGCCTACTTATATTACACTTGATTTCGAGCAGGGTAAGCCGGTTGCCTTTAATGATAAGAAGATGAGCGCCAAGGAGATCATTCTCGAGCTCAATAAGGTCGGCGGTGCCAACGGTATCGGCCTTCTTGACATCGTGGAGAACCGTCTTGTCGGCATGAAGTGCCGTGGCGTGTACGAGACGCCCGGCGGCGCGATCCTCTATTTCGCGCATAAGTATCTCGAGTCGGTCTGCCTTGACAAGTATACCATGCACAAGAAGCAGGAGCTTGCCGTTACCTTCGGTGAGCTTGTGTACAACGGCCAGTGGTTCACGCCGCTGCGCGAGGCTCTCTCGGCCTTCGTTGATAAGACGCAGGAGACCGTAACGGGTAAGGTCAAGATCAAGCTCTACAAGGGCAACATGATCAAGGCAGGCGTTTGGAGCGACTATTCGCTCTACTCCGAGGAGATCGCAACCTTCGGTGAGGACCACGTTTACGATCAGAAGGACTCCAAGGGCTTTATCAACCTCTTCGGTCTTCCGATCTCGGTTCGCGCTCAGGTTATGAAGAAAAACGGAAAGTAAAAGAACGCTTAGGGGGGCTTTTTGAAAAAAGCCCCCCTAAGAACCCCCAAAAACCTTTGAAGCATTTTATCGCCTCGTCATAGAGTCCTTGCGGACTCTATGGCGTTTTTTTTGCGTGTGAATTGATGTTTGAGGGGGAGAGGACGCGCTCCCGCGGGGCCACCTCCCAAAAAGGTGGACGAAAACTTTTACGATGCGGTTTTTGCAAACTTTGTAGTAAAATTTTTCAGAAAAGTTTTTGAGGGTGGTAGGGGAACTGTAACAAATTGGGGTTTGCGAAGCAAATGCGGCACTTTTAGTGACGCAACCAATTTGTTAACCGAGGTCGCGAAGCGAACTCGTATTTTCTTAAAAAGTTCCCCTTAAGCGTTCGCCTCTTTCATTTCCTTAAGTGCCGCGATAGCGTCCGAGAGGCCGCCGACGGCGTCGATGAGCCCTACGCGGACGGCCTCCTCGCCGTCGAGGATAGAGCCCACGTCGCCCGCCATATCGTCGGAATTCACAAGCAGACGCGAGAGCGTCTGCTCGTCGATGGACGAATGCTCGCAAATAAAGCGCGTGATGCGTCCCTGCATCGCGCGGAAGTGGTTAAAGGACTGCGTCACCCCGATCACAAGTCCGTTGATGCGCACGGGGTGGACGGTCATGGTAGCCGACGGCACGATAAAGGACCGCTTGGCCGCCACGGCAAGCGGAATACCGATCGAATGACCGCCGCCCAGCACCAAGGAGACCGTGGGCTTGGTCATCGAGGCGATCATTTCGGCAATCGCAAGCCCTGCCTCCACGTCACCGCCCATGGTGTTGAGCAGGACGAGCAGACCGTCGACCTCCTCGCTCTCCTCAATGGCCATCAAAAGCGGCAGAATGTGCTCGTATTTGGTGGTTTTTTGGTTGTCACCGAGCAGATAATGCCCCTCCACCTGCCCGATGATCGAAAGGCAGTGAAGCCGCCCACCCTTACCCGCTGTCACCACGTTTCCCGTCTCAATGAGGCGCTCGGCCTCCCCTTCTCTTTTCTCCTTTTCCACGCAAAACCCCCCTTTGTTTTTGGATAGTTTCTGCCAAAGACGAAAAAATATGCAGGCTCGCCTCGCCTTCACAAAATTCGACAAAATTCATAAGATGTAAAGGAGGATGTAAGTCCTCAAAGGAAAGGAGAGAGATATGTACAGAGAAAACAACGATATCCGAACGCCGCGCGATCGCGTGTCCGAGAACGACCTGGCAAGATATTTGCTAATAGGCGAACGCGAGCGTGTCGAGCTTGACGAGAGCCGCGACGGATGCGGCTGCGAGGGCCAGCAAAACGGCCGCAGCGGACAGAGCGGTCGCAACGACCGTAACGACCGCAACTGCCGCGGCGAGAACCGCCGCGGATGCGCCTGCGAGAATGTGCGCCAGAACGTGCGCCAGGAGGCGCGCGAGGCTTGCGCGCTTTGCGGCGACAGACGGCCGCGTGAGGACGGACGCGACTGTAGCGCGTACACCGTACCGCTCGGCTACCCGCTTGCCGCCGTCTACGTGCCGCGCCAGGCTTGGCGCTCGCTTTACGAGTGCTCCGAGGCCCTCTCGCACGGCACGCTTTTCGTGGAGCTTGACAAGCCGCTTGAGGTCGCACAGGGGAGGAAATGCCGATGAAAAACGAGCAGAAAAAGCTTCTTGATTCAATCCGCGAGGCCGATTTTGTCCTTGTGGAGACCGTGCTCTACCTTGACGCTTACCCCGACTGTCAGGAGGCACTTGCCTACTATCACAAGTGGTGCGAGCGCCGCGAGAGCCTTGTGCGCGAGTACGAGAAATGCTACGGCCCGCTTACTGCTATGGGCAACATGAGCAAGACCTCGTGGGATTGGACGAAAAGCCCTGCCCCGTGGGAATACGAAGCAAATTAAGGAGGCAGAGCTATGTGGATCTATGAAAAAAAGCTGCAATACCCGGTAAAGATCAAAAACCCCAATCCCGCGCTGGCAAACGTGATCGTTTCCCAGCTGGGCGGCCCCGACGGTGAGCTGGGAGCCGCCACGCGCTACCTCAACCAGCGCTTCTCGATGCCCGACGGCAAGACCATCGGCATCCTTACCGACATCGGCTCGGAGGAGCTGGCGCACATGGAGATGATCGGCGCGATCCTCTATCAGCTTACGCGCAACATCGACCCCGACGACCTCGTCGGCACTCCCTTCGCCGGCTACTTCGTCGATCACACGACGGGTGTCTATCCCTCCTCGGCATCGGGCGTCCCCTTCGACAACAAGTACACGGGCGTCAAGGGCGACACGATCGCCGACCTCAACGAAGACCTCGCCGCCGAGCAGAAGGCGCGCGTGACCTACGACAACATCCTGCGCCTTGTGGACGATCCCGACGTACGCGATCCCATCAAGTTCTTGCGTCAGCGCGAGATCGTGCATTACCAGCGCTTCGCCGAGGCGCTCCGCTTGACGATGGATAAGCTCGACTGCCGCAACATCTACGCCTTCAACCCCTCGTTCGATAAGCAGTAAAAAAACCGCCGAGCTCTGCTCGGCCCCGCCATTCCTTTGGTGCAAAAAAGGGCGGAGTCAATTTTTGACTCCGCCCTTTCGGGCTTTTTACTTTGCGTAATCGACCGCGCGGCTCTCGCGAATGATGTTGATCTTGATCTGGCCGGGGTACTTGACCTCTTCCTTGATCTTCTTCGCCATGTCGTGAGCGATGATCTTCATACCGTCGTCGGTTACGTCCTCGGGCTTGACCATCACGCGAATCTCGCGACCCGCCTGAATGGCGTACGCCTTCTCGACACCGCCGAAGCTCTTGGCGATCTCCTCCAGCTTCTCCAGACGCTTGATATAATTCTCCAGATCCTCGCGGCGAGCACCCGGTCTTGCCGCCGAAATGGCGTCGGCCGCCTGCACGATGATCGCAATGACCGTCTTGGCCTCCACGTCGTTGTGGTGCGCCTCGATCGCGTGAACGACCTCGCGGCTCTCGCGGTACTTCTTGGCCGCGTTTACGCCGATCTGAACGTGCGAGCCCTCCACGTCGTGCGGGAAGGCCTTTCCGATGTCGTGCAAAAGACCTGCGCGGCGTGCCACGGTGCTATCCTCGCCAAGCTCGTCGGCAAGCATACCCGCAATAAAGGCTACCTCAATGGAGTGCTTAAGTACGTTCTGACCGTAGCTCGTACGGTAACGAAGACGGCCCAGCAGTCGAACAAGCTCGGGGTTAAGGCCGTGAATGCCCACCTCAAAGGTGGCGCGCTCACCCGCCTGCTTAATGGCGGTCTCGACCTCACGGGTGGACTTCTCCACCGTTTCCTCAATGCGCGTCGGATGAATACGTCCGTCGGCGATCAGCTTCTCCAGCGTCAGTCTTGCGATCTCACGGCGAACCGGATCGAAGCCCGACAGCGTAATGGTCTCAGGCGTATCGTCGATGATCAGCTCCACGCCCGTAAGCGTCTCCAGCTTCTGAATGTTTCGACCCTCACGGCCGATAATGCGGCCCTTCATGTCCTCATTCGGAATCGGCACGACCGAGATCGTGGTCTCTGCCACGTGGTCGGCGGCACATCGCTGGATCGCAAGCGCAATATAGTTCTTTGCCTTTTCCTCGGCGTCTTCCTTGAACTGTGCCTCCAGCTCGTCCATGCGCTGCGCAAGCTCGTGCGTCATCTCGGACTCCACGCGCTGCATCAGCTCCTCTCGCGCCTCGTCTGCGGTAATGCCCGCAATCTCCTCCAAACGCTTCTTGTGCTGGGAGAGAACCTCCTCGATCTGCTCCTTTACGACGTCGGCCTCCTTCAGCTTCTTCTCAAGAACCTCGTGCTTGCGGTCAAGCGCGTCGGCCTTCTTGTCGATGTTGTCTTCCTTCTGCGTCAAACGGCGCTCGGTTCGCGTGATCTCGTTGCGTCTTTCCTTCAGCTCGTGCTCAGCCTCGTTCCGCTGACGGAGGATCTCCTCCTTGGCCTCAAGCAAGGTCTCCTTTTTCTTGGTCTCGGCATCCTTTGCCGCCTCGTCCAAAAGACGCTTGGCTTCCTTTTCGGCCGAACCGATCTTGCTTTCGGCAAATCGCTTTCTCAGCGCACGGCCAATGAGGATTCCGACCACAAGGCCCAGAATCAATGCAACCGCACCCGCAACGATAACGATGATCGGGGACATCCCCCCTTCACCGACGAAGTTTTCCATTGGTGATCCCATAGTACACCTCCTTTTTCCTGTTTTTTCTCAAATTCTTATTTTTGTATTTATCATTACTTACGGAGTGAACCTACGCAATATTATGATATACACTGTTTATTGTACACTTTTTTCGTCCATTTGTCAATAGCGCTTGTCGCCTTTTCACAAAGAATTCAAAAAATTCTTGCGCAATCCGTAAAAATGTGGTACAATAGGGACGAATACGTGGGGACTTTTTGAAAAAAGTCCCCACACCCCAAAAACTTTTCTGAAAAATTTTACTACAAAGTCTGCAAAAACTTTATAGTAAGAGTTTTCCAAGTCATTTTGGTTCTTCTCGCTAAGGCGAGTCGAGTTCGCTTCGCGACCTCGGTTAACAAATCGTTTACGGCGCTAAACACGCCGTATTTGCTAACGCAAACCACGATTTGTTACGGGGACAGCCACCCATTTAAGCGATACCGGCTCTCTTTTCTGCGCGTGCGCTGTACGCGGCTCAAAATGACGTAAAGTTTGCGCGTACCAATGCAGCAAAAGTTTTCGCCCAGCCTTTTGGGGCAGGCTGGCGGGGTGTGGGGCAGAGCCCCACATCGTCTCCCCGATAAACATCAAATTACCGATTTCAACGTTATCAAGGAGGGAAAAGAGCATGGAAAGGACCGACCTGCCGATTGCGGTATTGGATTCGGGCGTAGGCGGTATCAGCGTTCTGCGCGAGCTTGTGCGCCACATGCCGCACGAGGATTTTCTCTACCTTGGCGACTCGAAGAACGCTCCCTATGGCGAAAAGACGCCCGAGGAGGTCTTGCACATCACGCGCGAGAACCTAAAAATGCTGCTGGCGCGGGGCATCAAGGCCTTGGTGCTGGCCTGCAACACGGCCACGGGCGCGGCGGCGCGGACGCTTCGGGCCGAATTTCCCGACCTCATTCTCGTGGGTATCGAGCCGGCCTTAAAGCCCGCATCGCTTCTGGGCGACCGCCCGCGCGTGCTGGTCATGGCCACGCCGCTGACCTTGAAGCAGGAAAAATTCTGCACGCTGATGGCTCGCTTCTGCGACGACGCCGAGATCCTTCCCCTCGCCTGCTCGGGACTTGTGGAGCTGATCGAGGCAGGCCAGACGAGCGGTGAAAAACTCGAAAATTACCTAAAAACGCTCTTTTTCCCCCACCGAGACACAAAAATCGACGCCGTGGTGCTCGGTTGCACCCACTATCCGCACGTAAAGGAAACGATCGCCAAGATCTTGCCCGCGGGGGTGGCTATCCTTGACGGAAGCGAGGGTACGGCGCGCGAGACACGCCGACGCCTTGCGGAAAAGGGGCTCTTAAAGGAGTCGGGCGAGGGACGCGTGACCATCGAAAACTCGTCGGGCGACGAGCGTCTCCTATCCCTTTCGCGACAACTGCTGGAAAGGGAATAAAAATCCCCATAGAAAAACACAAAAAAAGGAGTACGATACTACCAAATGAGAAGTTCGACCTACAACACGAGCGGCCGCATGCAGCTGACCGATTTTTTGGCGCGCAACGTACATAAGCAGTACAGCGTGCAAGCGCTCCACGCGGCACTTGCAAAGGAGGGGATCGCGATCGGCAAAAGCTCGCTTTACCGCCAGCTTGAACGGCTTTGCGAGGAGGGCGTGGTGCGGAAATTCCGCGACGCCGAGAAAGACCTCTCCTTTTTTCAATATATTGGAAGCGACGAGGACTGTGCCAAGCATCTGCACCTCAAGTGCCGCACCTGCGGCAAGCTGATCCACCTGCATTGCGACGCGGCGGGCGAGCTTGTGGCGCATATCGCGGCCGAGCACGGATTTGCGATCGACAGTAAAAAATCGGTTCTGTACGGAACCTGCAAGGAATGCGGAGGACAGAAAAATGGCTGAAAATACAAGACCCCCCAAGCGCGTGGCCGCGATCCACGACCTTTCCTGCTTCGGCAGGTGTGCGCTCACGGTCATCCTGCCAACGCTTTCGGCACTCGGCGCACAGGTCGTGCCCGTTCCCACCGCCCTTCTATCGAGCCACACCGGCGGCTTTACCGACCTCTATTTCCGCGACCTTTCGGACGACATGGACGAGATCGCGGCGCATTTTGACCGCCTCTCGCTCACCTTTGACGCCATCTACAGCGGCTTTCTCGGCAGCGAGGCGCAGATCGAGAAGGTGGAGAAGCTCATTGACCGCTTCGGCGGCGAGGGAATGCCTGTCGTGGTGGATCCTGTGATGGGGGACGACGGCACGCTTTATTCGACCTATACGCCCGAGCTGATGGAGGGCATGAAGCGGCTTTGTCACAAGGCCGACCTCATCACACCCAACTATACCGAGGCCTGCTTTTTGACGGGCGAGCCCTATGTGGATACGCAAGGCATGGACGAGGAAGCCGTGCGTGCGCTCGGCGAGCGTCTGCTCTCGGCGCTATCGGTCTACGGTGCCAAGCAGACCGTGATCACAGGTCTTCCCGTGGGCGACAAGCTCTTGATCTTCGGCCGTTCGGAAAACGGCTCCTTCTGTCACGAGGAGGTGCTTCTGCACGCGGGCTATCCCGGCACGGGCGACCTCTTTGCCTCGACGCTCTTGGGGCTTTTACTTGACGGCAACTGCTTTGAGAACGCGGTAACGGGCGCAGCCGAGATCACCACGATCGCCATTGAAAAGACGCTCGCGGCAGGCACCCCCGTCCGCGACGGCGTGGTGCTTGAGCATTGTATGTACGAGCTCTTCGCCCTCCGCACCAACCTCAAACGAATTCAGTATAGAAGCTAAATGGATGTTTGTAGGTGACTTATGTGGGGCTCTGCCCCACACCCCACAAACTTTTGAAAAAGTTTGATCAAAACTTTACCTGCATTGGTGCGTACAAACTTCACGTCATTTTGAGGCCGTCTCATGAGACGGCCTCAAAATGACTTGGACATTGGAAAGCGCGTTTGTTTTCGCGTATTCGTTCGTGCGGCGCAATACCAGAACCCATTTTGTCCGCAAGAAAAGTTTTTGGGGGGTCGTAGGGGACTTTTTGAAAAAAGTCCCCTACACGTTCTCCCCTCGACAAATCAAAATTTGAACGGCTTCTTCGAAAAGTTTTTGAAGGGTGTTGAAAATTTGGCAAAAATGTGCTATACTCTTTTATAGAAAGCAATTTCGTAAGAAAGGAACGATAGGATGGCTTCTTTTATCGAAAAAACTCGTGAATATCCAAGGCAGATCCGCGATATGCTCCGTGTGAGCGCGTCGCTTTTTGCCGATCAGCCCGCGATCGTCGCCAAAAAGGACGGCGAATATCGGGCGTATACCTACCGCCGCCTGCAAAGCGACGTAAAGGCTCTTGGCGCCGCGCTTGCGGCAAGAGGTCTTGGCGGCAAGAGGATCGCTTTGCTGGGCGAAAACAGCTACGAATGGGTTTTGATCCTTCTGACCGCGCTGTGCGGCGACTTCGTGGCGGTGCCGATGGATAAGTCCCTGCCCCCCATGGACGTGGCACAGCTCTGCCAATACGCCGAGGCTGCAGCGATTCTTTACGCCGACGGCTATCCCGAATCGGTTTCGGCACTCGGTGAATGCACCGAGGCCCTCCCTTTCTCGTCGGTCGAGACGCTGCTTGAGGAGGGACGCCGCTTGCAATCGGCGGGCAAGGCCTCCTTCCCGACCGCGCGCGCCGAGGGCGAACCCGCGCTTCTTCTTTTCAGTCAGGCAAAGACCGACGCGCCGCGCGACGCGCTCCTGTCGGACGAAAATCTCTGCTTCACCGCCACGCGTGCCGCCGAGGCCATGGGGCTCTCGGATAAGGACTCGCTCCTGTCGCTTCTTCCGCTCCACTACGCCTATGAGCTGATCTTGGGCCTTTTGGCTCCCCTTTCGGTCGGTGCGTCGGTGGCCTTTGGTGACGGACTGCACGCCATCATGAAAAATCTCGGGGAGCTTCATCCCACGGCACTCGTAACCACACCCATTTTGGCCGAGGCACTTTGGCGCAAGGCACAGAAGATGCTGACCGAGGGCTACGGCAAGCTCGGTACGGCCGAGGTGAAGGCCAGTGGCATCCTGCCCAAAAAATTGGCTCTCCCCCTGCGCAAAAAGCTTTTTGCCCAGATCCACGCCGCCTTCGGCGGCTCGCTCCGCCTGCTGCTTTGCGGCGGCGCGCCCACCTCTTCGCAGGTCATGAAGGGGCTTTCGGATATCGGTATTCTCGCGCTCACCTGCTACACCGCCCTTGAGGGCGCGATGACGGTGACGGTCAACGCCAAGAACGCGCCCCGCGCAGAGTCGGTCGGCCGCACGCTTGACGGCGCGATCGTGGATGTCTACAACAAGGGCGAGGACGGCAAGGGCGAAATTCGCGTCAAGGGCGACGGCGTGATGCTGGGCTACTACAAAAACGACGCGGCAACTGCCGAGGTCATCCGCGACGGTTGGCTCTATACGGGCGACCTTGGTTATCTCGACAAGGACGGCTACCTCTACCTTACGGGCCGCAAGAAAAATCTTCTCGTGCGTGCCTCGGGTAAAAACGTTTTCCCCGAGGAGCTTGAGCCCCTGCTCACCGAGCAGCCCTTCGTGAAGGAGGCGGTCGTTTTGGGCTTTGTGAACGAGCAAAAGCGCGATTACGACCTCGTGGCCGTTCTCTATCCCGACAAGGAACGCTTTGCCGCGCTTTACGGCGAGAATTATACCGTGGCCGATGAGGAGACCGAAATGGCAAACGCCTTGGAAAAGGTCAACGCTACCCTCCCCGACCACAAAAAGCTCGACACCTTCGTCCTGCGCCAGACCCCCTTCGAAAAAACCGCCTCGCGCAAGATCCGCCGTACCAGTATTGCCGAATCGGTGAAGGATGAATATTGGAAAAAGAGATAAAAGGACGATGTGGGGCTCTGCCCCAACCCCCGCAAGCTTTTGAAAAAGCTTGACCAAAACTTTTCTCGCATTGGGTTGCTTATACTTCACGTCCTTTTGAGGCCGTCTCCCCAGACGGCCTCAAAAGGACTCGGACATCGTCTCTTACGTTCGTTTTTGCAAATTCGTTCGTGCTCCGCTATGAAACACCCATTTTGCCCTCGACAAAAGTTTTTGAAGGGTTCTTAGGGAAACTGTAACAAATTGGGGTTTGCGAAGCAAATGCGGCACTTTTAGTGACGCAACCAATTTGTTAACCGAGGTTGCGAAGCAAACTCGTATTTTCTTAAAAAGTCCCCCTAGGGTGACAGTAGATATCCGAACCCGCTGTCACTTGCTCTTTTTGGCGCTTTTTGCGCCGATCTCACTCGCAAGGTCTTACCTTGCTTCGCTCGATCCACACAAAAA